>NZ_BAAAKJ010000456.1:0-15904 GCF_039527695.1 Kitasatospora putterlickiae | reverse complement strand
CGCCGCCGGCCAGTGCGGGTGCTCGAAGCCGAACCCGGCCGCCAGCAGCCGGCCCGGCACGACGGCCCGGCTCTTGAGCAGCGCTTCGGTGTCCGAGCGCAGTGCGAACGCGCCCGCCTCCGCCATCCACCGGGTGGCCGGGATTCCCACCGGGATGCCCTTGGCCCGGCGGAGCGTGCGCATGAACTCCCGCTGCGGCAACGGCGCCGGCGCGGGCCAGGTTGACCGGGCCGGTGACGTCCTCCCGGTCGAGCAGGAGGCGGACGGCGCGGACCAGGTCGTGGTCGTGGATCCACGACACGTACTGGGTGCCGCCGCCGACCGGCCCGCCGAGGCCGGTCCGGGCGAGCCGCACCAGCCGGTCGAAGGTGCCGCCGGCGTCCGGGCTCATCACCGGCGCGCAGCGCAGCGCGACCCGGCGGGTCCACGGGGTGGCGGCCGCGGTCTGCTCGTGCTCCCAGTCGCGCGCGATCCGCACGCTGTGGTCCCAGGACGGCGGGGCGCCGGGCTCGCCGCCGCCGATGACGCCGGTGTCCTCGTCGTGCGGGGCGCCGTACGTGTGCGCGTAGATGGTGGCGGTGCTCATCTGCAGCCAGACCCGGGGCGGTTGGTGGGCGCCGGCGACGGCCCGGCCGACGGTCCGGGTGGAGTGCACCCGGGACTCGCGCAGGTCGCGCAGGTTCTGCTGGGTGTGGCGGCAGTCGATGCTGCGGCCCGCGAGGTTGATCACGGCGTCCGCGCCGTCGACCACGCTCGTCCAGCGGCCGAGTGTGCGGCCGTCCCAGTGGATCTCCTGGTCGCGCCGGGGCCGGCGGGTGAGCACCAGGACCTCGTGGCCGTCGGCGGTGAGCGCCCGGTCCAGGATGCGGCCGATGTGCCCGGTCCCCCCGGGCATGACGATTCTCATCGAGACCCCCCTCGGTCGTTCGTCGGTATCCACTCTATCGGGGGTCTGAACGTGTTCAAAGTGTCGAGGGCGGCTTGGGGGGAATGGCTGACCATCACCGGGGTGAGGCGGTGCTCTGGTCTGCGGCCACCGGCTGGGCGGGTGTGCGTTCACCGCGCGGTGGGTGATGAAGCGCCATGCGTTACCCGGCGACCGCCACGCCGATGGCAACGACGCCCTGGAGGTGCGACTGATGGTGGGGCCGTCGCCGTCGGCACTCGCCGTCCGGCCGCCTGTCCGGCTGCCTTTGCGGCCGCCTGTTCGGCCGTCGGGCCGCAGGGCCCGGTTAGGCTGTCGTCGATGCTGACCCGGATGCACGCCGACCCCCGGCACGGCCCACTGGTGCCGATGCTGCTGGTGCTCACCGTGGTCACGGGGCTGGTCGACGCGGTGAGCTACCTCGCGCTCGGGCACGTGTTCGTCGCCAACATGACCGGCAACGTGGTTTTCCTCGGGTTCGCGCTGGCCGGGGCACCGGGGCTGTCGGCGACGGCCTCGCTCGCCGCCCTCGCCGCGTTCCTGGCGGGCGCGTGGGCGGGCGGACGCCTCGCCGAGCGCCGACCCGGCCACCGCGGGCGGCTGCTGGTCGCCACGGCCGTGGTGCAGTCGGTGCTGCTCGCCGCGTGCACGGCCTTCGCGGCGGCCTTCGGCCACGCGGAGGACCCGGTGCGGTACACGCTGATCGGGGTGCTGGGGGCCGCGATGGGGTTGCAGAACGCGGTGGTCCGGGCGCTCAAGGTGCCGGATCTGACGACCACCGTGCTGACCATGACGATCACCGCCCTCGCCGCCGACCGTACCGGTGCCCGCCGGCTCGCCTCCGCCGCCTGGATGTTCGCGGGCGCCCTGCTCGGTGCCGTCCTCGTGCTGCACGCCACCGTCCCGGTCGCCCTCGGCGCCGCCCTCGCCCTCCTCCTGGCCGTCGCCACCCTCACCCATCACGCCTCCCGTCACCCCACCACCCCCTGGCCGCACCCCGCCGCCTGACCGCCCCTCATCACTCCGGGCGCGCCGAGCGTCGGCAAGCGGCGTCGGACGGCTCTCCGTCGTCGAGCCGCTGGAGAACCTGCGCGAAGTCGCCGTCGTCGAGGAGGCCGGCCAGCGCGTGGGTCATGCTGTCGATGCCGGGATCCCGAACGACGAGGCCATCGGAGCACCGGAAGTAGCGGCCACCCAGTGCCTCGCCGGTGCGGGACCACCTCGTCATGATGCGTTCGACCTCGGCAAGGGTGAACATGGTCGCGCTCCAGCGCGAGTTGTCCGCCGTCAGCCGGACCTCGACGTCGATGTTGCAGACGCCGTCCAGAGGCTCGCCCGCGTTGGGCAGGAACGACGCCTCGAAGCGATCGGTTCGAACGCGGTACCAGGGGCCGTCCCATCCCTGCTCGGCGGCGTCGGTCCGGGTGTTGGTCATCTGAGGAGCATGCCGAGCCGACTCGAAGGGGCTCAAGCGCGTTCTCGGGCATCCTTCCGCCTCGTGACCGCGACCCTCGCCCCCGACGAGCTGCCGGATCGGTTACCCCGCCCCGGCCGCCCTACCCATCCCGCTCGCCCCTGCCCGCGCCCCACCCAACCCTGCCCGCCCTCGCTCTGACGGTGCGGCAGTCGAATATGTAGACCGGTCTACTGACCCTCGCCTCGCGCTGGAGCAGGAAGTCGGCCTGGCCGACTTCCCACTCCAGAGCTCCCTGCCCGGGCCATAATCTCTGGACCGGTCTACATATTTTGCACGCCGTGGCAGTCGCGCTGAGGTTGGAGGCAGGGGGCGTGGAGCAGGAAGTCGGCCCAGCGGACTTCCTGTTCCTGGAGCTTCCCGCCCGGGGCATAGTCTGTGGACCGGTCTACATATTTTGCTCGCCCCGGCAGCCAAGTTGAGCCGGGGGCCAGGGGGTGGGGTCGGAGAGTCGGCCCGTCAAGTTGAGCCGGAGGTCGGGGAAGCGGGGTGGGGGAGCCAGCCCGCCAAGCTGAGGCCGCGGCTGTTGCCCCTGGCCGGGGGAGTGGAGTGGAAAGTCGGCCTGGCCGACTTTCTGTGTGCGGGCGGCGGTGCTTGCCCGGGGCGGCGAATCTCTGGACCGGTCTACATATTCGGGTGCGCGGGCGTTGCGGAGGTGGAGCAGGAAGTCGGCCGGGCCGGCTTCCTGCTCCGGCGTGCGGTGACTGCCTTTTACGCTGCCCGGGTGATGCGGAAGGTGTCGAGTTCGGCGCCGTACCAGCGGGTGCTGCGGCCCTGGGGGGTCATGCCGAGGCGGTGGCAGACGGCGGCGGAGCGGGTGTTGCCGGGGCGGACGACGGCGTGGATCTCGGTGAGGCCGTCGGCGAAGCCCTTGGCGAGGGCGCCGCGGGCGGCCTCGGTGGCGTAGCCGTGGCCCCAGGAATCGGGGTGGAGGTGCCAGCCGACCTCGATCTCGCCCTCCCCGCCGCCGTTCCCGCTACCGTCCTCGTCCGGCGACGGCGACGGCGACGGTGACGGCAGCGGCAGGAGCATCACCGAGCCGACCACCACCCCGGTGTCCCGCCGCTCCAGTGCCCACACGCCGTACCGGGGGTCGGCGGAGCGTCCCCGCCAACGGTCGATCATGGCCGGCACCTCGGCGGGCGACTCCAGCGCCCGCGGCGCGGCGCCCAGCCACCGCGCGACCTCCCACCGCGAGTACATGTCGTAGGCGCGCTCGGCGTCGCCGTGCTCCCAGAGACGGGCGGTCAACCGGTCGGTGGTGAACAAGGGTGCTCGCTCCTCGGATCGTGGAAAAGACGTCAGGCGGAGAATCAGTCGTCCTGCGGCTGGTTGGCGCGCCCGGACCAGCGGGGCTCCCAGCGGGCCCAGGACCGTTCCCAGGCCCGGTCCGCCCGCCGGTCCAGGACGCGTAGCCGCAGCGCCAGCGCGCCGCCGATCAGCGCGGCCAGCGTGGCCGAGCCCGCCAGCCCGGTGCAGACGGCCCCGACCACCAGCCCGACGGGCGTGGCCGGCGCGGTGGCGGGCGCGCCGCTCTCGTCGAGCCACAGCACGAGGGTGGAGCCGGTGGCCGTGCCGCGCGGAGCCTCGACGGTGCCGGTGCGGGCGAGGCCGTCGGGGGTCGTCCAGGAGACCGAGGTGTCGGTCCGCTTCTGGTAGCCGCCGCTCCAGCGCCCGACGCCGCTCTCCTCGGTGCGGATCTTGTCGAGGACGGTCGCCTCGGTGCGGTGCAGTCGGACGCGGTCGGCCTCGGCGGTGCGCCCGGTGGCGCGGTAGCCGAGGACGGCGGCGGTGATGACACCGGCCAGGCCGACGGCCAGGGCGAGCCCGGCGATCAGCCAGGCCCGGGCGCGGGCCCGGTCCACGGGGCGGGCGAGCGGTTCGCGGCGCCGGACGCTGTGGCGGCGGCCGAGGGCGAGGCGCAGGTGGCGGCCGGCCCGCCGGCGTGGGGGCGCGATGCGGGCCGAGCGGGGTGAACTGGACACGATGCGTGCTCCTCACGGCTGTTGGCGTGGTTCGGCCCCGTCGGCTCCAAATCTCTCCCGGCACCGGCCCCTCGCACAAGAGCCGGGCGGGCTCGGCGGGTGCGGGTCCTAAGCCCCTAACGGCAGAGCAGGACCGGGACGTTCGGCCCTCGGCCAGCACGGGGTGGAGGGGGCAGGCTGGGCCCTGGCCGCGTTCTCGTGCCGGGGACGCGGAGGCCCGGCCCGCTGTGGGGGCTCGCCGGGCCGCCGTGCAGAGCGGGGGACGGGAGTTGGGGCCGTCCCCCGCTCGCGGCGTTCCCAATCGTTCCCGAACGTACCCACCCGTTCCCGCACATCCCTCCGAGGCCCGCCCCGCCCACCAGCCCCACGTCTCCCCAGCTCAAGCCCGTATTCTCGCCAGCTATACACTCGATGTATACCTCTGGTGTATGTTCCTCCCATGAGTGTTCCCCTGACCCTTCTCGGGCTGCTGGAGCGCGAGCCGAGCCACGGCTACGACCTCAAGCGCGACTACGACACCTTCTTCGGACGCGGCAAACCCCTGCCGTACGGTCAGGTCTACGCCACCCTCGGCCGCCTGGCGCGCGACGGAAAGGTCGTCCCCGGCGAGGCCGAGCCCGGCGACGGCCCCGAGCGCAAGCGCTACGTCATCACCGAGGCCGGCGTGACCGAGTTCGAGCACTGGCTCGCCGAGCCCGTCGCGCCCGAACCCACCCTCCAGTCCGTGCTCTTCACCAAGGTCGTGCTGGCCCTGCTGCTCGGCCGCGACGCCGAGGCCTACCTCGACACCCAGCGCGCCGCCCACCTGCGCCGGATGCGTGAGCTCACCGAGCTGCGCCGCACCGGCCCGCTGGTCGACGCCCTGCTCGCCGACCACGGCCTGTTCCACTTGGAGGCGGACCTGCGCTGGATCGACCTGACCACCGCCCGCCTGGACGCCCTCGCCGCGGAGGTGCGCGCATGACCCCCCTGATCGAGGCCCGCGACGTCGAACTCGCCTTCGGCGAGACCCCGGCCCTGCGCGGCGCGAGCCTGGCAGCCGGGGCCGGTGAGGTACTCGCCGTGATGGGCCCCAGCGGCTCCGGCAAGTCCACCCTGCTGCACTGCCTGGCCGGCATCCTGGTCCCCGACCGGGGCGAGGTGCTCTTCGACGGGAAGCGGATCGACACCCTCGACGAGAACCGGCGCAGCGCCTTAAGGCGGGACCGCTTCGGCTTCGTCTTCCAGTTCGGCCAGCTCGTCCCGGAACTGACCGCCGAGGAGAACATCGCCCTGCCGCTGCTGCTCTCCGGCGTCCGCCGGGCCGCCGCCCTCGCCGACGCCCGCCCGTGGTTCGCCCGGCTCGGCCTCGACGGCCTGGAGCGCCGCCGCTCCGGCGAGCTGTCGGGCGGTCAGGCCCAGCGGGTCGCGCTCGCCCGCGGCCTGGTGACCCGCCCCCGCGTCCTGTTCGCCGACGAGCCGACCGGAGCCCTGGACTCCCTCACCGGCGAACAGGTGATGGAACTGATGGTCGCCGCCGCCCGCGACCAGGGCACCACCGTCGTCCTGGTCACCCACGAGCCCCGGGTCGCCGCCTACGCCGACCGCGAGGCCGTCGTGCGCGACGGCCGCGCCCGGACGCTCTCCACCGGCCACCCGGCCGGCAGCGCTCCGGCGGGGCGGGTCGCCTCGTGATAGCCCTCGCCCTGCGCCTCGCCGTCAGCGGCGGCCGGCAGGCCGTCGCCCGGCTGCTCACCATCGCCGCCGCCGCGGCCGTCGGGGTCGGCCTGCTGCTCTCCACGCTCGCCGCCGTCAACGCCGTCGGCGCCGCCAACGAACGGGTGCTCTGGGCCAACACCGGCGCCGCGAGCCGCACCGAGAGCGCCGACGTCGACCCGCTCTGGTGGCGCGACCACACCCCCGAGTACTACGACGGCCGGGAACTCCTCCTCATCGACGTCGCCGCCACCGGGCCGACCTCGCCCGTCCCGCCGGGCCTGACCAGGCTCCCTGCGGCCGGCGAGTACTACGCCTCGCCCGCCCTGGCGAAGCTGATCCGCGAACGGCCGGCCGACCAGCTGGCCGACCGCTTCCCCGGCCGCCTCGCCGGAGAGATCGGCGACGCGGCGCTCGCCTCCCCGGACTCCCTGGTGCTGGTGAGCGGCCAGGACCCCGGGGCCCTCGCGGCCCGCCCGGGCGCCCGCCAGGTCACCACCATCGCCACCGCCCTCCCCGAGCGGTGCGCGGGCGACTGCCCGGGGGCCGGTACGCGCGGCGACGCGATGACCCTGATCCTCTCGGTGGTCGCCGGAGCCCTGCTCTTCCCCGTGGTGGTCTTCATCGGCACCGCGACCCGCCTCTCCGCCGCCACCCGCGAGCAGCGCTACGCGGCGATGCGCCTGGTCGGGGCGACCCCCCGGCAGATCACCCTGATCGCGGCCGCCGAGTCCACCCTGGCCGCCGCCGTCGGAACCGTGCTCGGCTTCCTGCTGTTCCTGCTGCTGCGCCCGCTGGTGGCGACCGTCCCGTTCACCGGGGACCGCTTCTTCGTCGAGGACCTCATCCTCACCACGCCGCAGGTCCTGGCCGTGCTGCTCGGCGTCCCGCTGGCCGCCGCCGTGGCCGCCCGGCTCGCGCTGCGCCGGGTGACCGTCTCCCCGCTCGGCGTCAGCCGCCGGGCCACCCCCGAGCCGCCGACGGCCTGGCGGCTGGCACCGCTGCTGGGCGGACTCGCCGAGCTCGCCTGGTTCGTCGGCCGGCGCCCGGAGACCACCAACGGCCAGACCGCCGCCTACCTCACCGGCTTCCTGGTGATCATGCTCGGCCTGGTGATCGCCGGCCCCTGGTTGACCATGGCCGCCGCCCGCGCGGTCGCCGCCCGGACCGGCCGCCCGGCCACCCTGATCGCCGTCCGGCGGCTGGCCGACGACCCCAGGGCAGGGTTCCGCTCGGTGGCCGGCCTGGTCCTGGCGCTCTTCGTGACCACCGCGACGGTCGCCATCATCGGCACCATCGACACCAACCGGGGCACGCTCAGCGGCGATCCGCAGACCCGGACCGCCGTGGAGCTCGGCGCCATGGGCGACGAGCCGCCGATGGCCGTCAGCGTCCCGGAGCCGGTCCTCGCCGAGCTGCGCGCCGTCCCCGGCTTCGAGGGCCTCGCGCTCGCCCACGCCAATCCGGACGGCCTGGGCCACGACCCGGCCGACCCGGGCGACCGGTGGGCACCGCTGCTGACGGTCTGTACGGACCTCGCGCAGGTCCCGGTGGTCGGCCACTGCGCCCCGGGTGCCGCCGTCGCGGCCGTCCCGGCGTACGGCTTCCTCAGCCTCACGACCCGGCAGGCCACCCAGTGGCCGTCCGCGCCGATCACCGCCGAGGCGGCGGCCGGGCTGCCGGTGCAGTCGATCTACGTGACCACGGACGGGTCGACGGCCGCCAGGGAACGCGTCCGCACCATCCTCAGCCGGGCCTTCCCCGACCAGCACGCCCGGATGGTCCAGGACTGGGGCTCCGCCCAGCAGAAGCAGCTCGCCGGCTGGCGGCAGCTGGCCGACGTCGTCCTGCTCACCACCCTGCCGATCGCCGGGTGCAGCCTGGCGGTCAGCGTGGTCGCCGGACTCTCCGACCGGCGCCGGCCGTTCGCGATGCTCCGGCTCACCGGGGCGCCGCTGCGCCTGCTCCAGCGGGTGGTCGGCCTGGAGAGCACGCTGCCGCTGCTGGTGGTGTCGGTGATCGCGATCGGGACCGGTTTCGGCGCGGCGGCGATGTTCCTCAAGTCGCAGATGCACTACGACCTGGTCTCACCGGGCGCGGCGTTCTTCGCGCTGGTGCTGCTCGGGCTGGCGGCCTCGCTCGGGATCATCGCCTCGACGCTGCCGCTGCTCAAGCGGATCACCGGCCCGGAGGCCGCCCGCAACGGCTGACCTCCCGACACCGATCCGCCCGAACCCAGCCCCCGGTCTCCGGGTGCTGGGTTCGCCGGGTTGTGAAAATGTCTTCCGAAAGTTGTGTGACATGTGCAATGGTACATGTCACCTCCCCACCGTATGACGGACACCACACAACCCCGTCGCCATCGGTCCTCACCCCCACTGGCCGCACCCCAAGGCGGCCGAACCAGGCCCGGAGGCCCCCACGTGACTCACGCACGCCTGTTGCGACTCCAGCAACTGGCACGATTCCTGACGCTCGTCATGGCGCTCGCCCTGACGTTCGGCCTGTTCGCCCCGCGCGGCCAGGCCGCCACCGTCGCCCCGTCCCCCTCGACGGGCGACACCGCCACCGCCACCGACCGCGGCGGCGAACTCCCGCCGCCCGGCGCCGACAGCGACCTCGCGTCGTCCTCGGAGCCCGGTCACGGCACGGCGTCCAATCAGCGGAACACCGCCCCCGAGCGGCTCGCCTTCCAGGACTCCGACGCGGCTCCGGCCAAGGCCCCCGCGCCCTCCGCCAAGTCGTTCGGCCTGGGCGCCGAGTCCGCCGACCAGGACGCCGCCGACGCCGCCGCCTGCAACCCGGCGTCCTTCGCCCGGACCGGCGCGGCCCTGGTCCGCCTCGTCAAGGCGGCGAGCTACGACTGCGTCGACGGGCTGTTCCGGATCCCGACCGAGTACGCAGCCGGCGCCTTCCGCGAGTCCCAGATGCTCACGGTCATCGAGGCGCTGCGCGAGAGCGCCCGCACGTACCAGGGCAACGACGGCGACCACATCTCGCAGCTGATGTACTACGTGCAGGCTGGCTACTCGGTGCAGTGGACCAAGGCGGACGTCGTCGGCTCGTACGACAAGCTGCCGGCCAAGATCAACGAGGCCGTCCACACCTTCTTCGCCAACCCCCGCTCGCTCGACCCCACCACGGCCAACGCCGTCCCGCTGGAGCGCGCCACCGTGCTGGCCGACGTGCCCCGCGAGCCCGGTGACTACGTCGACGTCATCAAGCGGGTCCTGAACGCCTACCAGCCCGAGGTCTGGGACAAGGCCAACCTGCTGCGGGCGGTCAACCCGGTCACCCTGGTGCTGTACCGGGGCGTCAACTCCAAGGACCCGAAGTTCCGGGCGGCCGTCCTGGCCGATCCGGGCGTCGTCGACGCGCTGAACGGCTTCATCCTCCGCGCCAAGGGCCACCTGCTGGACCGCGACCGCAACAACTCCCTCACCGTCAACAACGCGATCGACGAGCTGACCCGGCTGACGGCCATCGGGGAGATCGCCCCGCAGTCCCGCGCGGCGGTGAAGAACCTGGTCGACACCTCCGGCGGCGTCACCGGGCCGAACTGGCCCCAGCGCGCCTCCGCCGTGGCCTCCATCCAGAAGTTCGACCAGGCCAACTGCGGCTACTACGGCACCTGCGACGACCCGCAGCGGTTCAAGGACGCCTACCTGCCGGTCCGGCACACCTGCAGCCCGACCCTGCGCATCCTCGGCCAGGAGCTGACCGCGGCCCAGCTGGCCACCGCCTGCACCAGCCTGAACGGCCAGGACGTCTTCTTCCACGGCGTGTCCCGGGACAAGGGCCCGGTCGCCGACGACAACAACGCGGCCCTGGAGGTCGTCGCCTTCGACTCCGACGTCCAGTACGTCGCGCTCGGCCGGGCGATCTTCGACACCGACACCAACAACGGCGGCATCTACCTGGAGGGCGAGCCCGCCAAGGCCGGCAACCAGGCCCGCTTCCTCGCCTACGAGGAGCCCTCGCGGGCCGGCGGCTACGAGATCCGCAACCTCAACCACGAGTACACCCACTACCTCGACGCCCGCTTCAACCTCTGGGGCGACTTCCGTCAGGGCGACGCGGGCAAGCTGGTCTGGTGGACCGAGGGCCTCGCCGAGGTCGTCGCCACCTCCTACCAGAAGCAGGTCAACCAGGCCGCCATCGACTCGGCGGCCCGCCACAGCTACCGGCTGAGCGAGCTCTTCGACACCGCCTACGGCGACCAGAACCGCGTCTACCAGTGGGGCTACCTGGCCGTCCGCTACATGCTGGAGCAGCACCGCTCCGACGTCGACGCGCTGCTCGCCAAGTGGCGCGCCGGTGACTGGGAGGGCTCCCGCGCCATCACGACCGGCATCGGCACCCGCTACGACGCCGACTTCGACGGCTGGCTGAGCCGTTGCGCCGCCGGCGCCTGCGCGACCGTCCCGGAGTTCCCGCAGTTCAAGGCGTGCGAGAGCGGCGACACCCGCCAGCTCGACAAGAACTGCGTGCGCACCGGCGTCTCGGCGACCACCGGCAACCTCGCGTACTTCTACGTCAACGTGCCGGCCGGGGCCAAGCAGATCAAGGTGACCAGCGCCGGAGGCAGCGGCAACGCCGACCTCTACTACCACTGGGGCGGCTGGGCGTACCCCAACTCGTACGTCACGCGGTCGGCGGGGCCGGACAACTCCGAGACCCTGACCATCACCAACCCGCCCGCCGGGTACGTGTTCTTCAGCCTGTACGCCCAGCAGGACTTCAAGGGCGTCACCGTCACCAGCGAGTTCTGACCGGAACCCTGACAGCGCATCCGTGAGGAGAGGTGAGACCCGTCCCGCCCGGGGCGGGTCTCACCCGTTGACGGGGTACGCGTGCGTCCCGGGCCGCAGCGCGCCGTCCAGCTCCCGGCGCCAGCTGGCGAGCACCAGCCCGGACGGGTAGAACATCGGCTCCGGCAGCGCGTCCAGCGCCACCCGTTCCCAGCCGCCGCACGCATGCGGCTCCAGGACGACGGCGGGCGCCAGGCTCGGCGGGGCGAGCACCGCGGCGGTCAGCCGGGGGCGGCCCAGCTCGTGGTCGAGCAGCACCGCGAGCACCCGCATCTCCTCGGCGGGCAGCACGATCCCGGCCTCCTCGGCCAGCTCGCGGGCCGCCGTCCGCTCGAAGGACTCGCCGGGGTCGACCTTGCCGCCGGGCAGGCTCCAGGTCGGCGGCTCGCCCGCGGTGGTGCGGCGGCCGATCAGCACCCGGCCGTCCCCGGTGGGCACGATCACGCCGGCGCCGAGCAGCGGTGCGGTGGTCATGGCGGTTCCTCCGTCGGAAAGGGGGCCGGGCCGAGGGCTACCAGGCGGCGCGCTCGAAGTCCTTCAGGAAGCAGCCGTACAGGTCCTCGCCCTGCTCGCCGCGGACGATCGGGTCGTAGACCCGGGCCGCGCCGTCGACCAGGTCGAGCGGGGCGTGGAAGCCCTCGTCGGCCAGCCGCATCTTGTCCGGGTGCGGGCGCTCGTCGGTGATCCAGCCGGTGTCGACGGCGGTCATCAGGATGCCGTCGTTCTGGAACATCTCCTGCGCGCTGGTGCGGGTGAGCATGTTCAGCGCGGCCTTGGCCATGTTGGTGTGCGGGTGGCCGGCGCCCTTGTAGCCGCGCTGGAACACGCCCTCCATCGCCGAGACGTTGACCACGTACTTGCGCCGGGACGCCGAGGCGGCCATCGCCGGGCGCAGCCGGCTGATCAGGATGAACGGCGCGGTGGAGTTGCACAGCTGGACCTCCAGCAGCTCCACCGGGCCGACCTCGCTGACGGTCTGCACCCAGCTGTTGGTGTCCGCGAGGTCGGGCACCAGGCCGCCGGCGTCGATCGCGGTGCCGGCCTGGATCCGCTCGGGCGTCGCCGAGCCGGTGACCAGGGCGAGCGAGGTGACCTCCTCGGCGGAGATCCGCTCGTCGCCGCCGGAGGCCTGGTGCGGCAGGGCGGGCAGGTCGACGCTGCCGCTGCCGAACCGGCCGATGGTGGTGGACTGCGGCAGCTCGCCGGCCGGCAGCGGGGCGGACTCGGCGGCGATCAGCTCGCGGTAGGACTCCGGCGGTCGGCGCACGGTCTGCGCGGCGTTGTTGATCAGGATGTCCAGCGGGCCGTCCGCGGCGACCTCGTCGGCCAGCGCCATCACCTGGGCCGGGTCGCGCAGGTCGATGCCGACGACCTTCAGCCGGTGCAGCCACTGGGCGCTGTCCGGCATCGAGGTGAAGCGGCGGATCGCGTCGTTGGGGAAGCGGGTGGTGATGGTGGTGTGGGCGCCGTCGCGCAGCAGCATCAGCGCGATGTACATGCCGATCTTGGCCCGGCCGCCGGTCAGCAGCGCGCGCTTGCCGGTGAGGTCGGCGCGGGCGTCCCGGCGGGCCCGGTTCTTGAGCGCGCAGTTCTGGCAGAGGTTGTGGTAGAACGCGTCGACCTCGACGTACCGCTGCTTGCAGACGTAGCAGGAGCGGGGGCGCTCCAGGATCCCGGCGATCTCGGCGGTGGTGACGGTGGTCAGACCGAACGCGCCGGCCGTCTCGTCGTCGATCCGGGTCGGGGCGCCGGTCGCGGTGCGCGCGGTGACCTCGCGGTCGTTGGCGGTCTTGCGGGCCCGGGTCTCCTGGCGGCGGCGCTGCTTCAGGGTGCGGAATATGCCGCCGACGGCCTTGCGGACGGTGATCGCGTCCGGGTGGTCGACGTCCAGTTCGTCCAGCTCGGCCAGCACCTCCAGGCAGAGCCTGAGCCGCTCCGGGTCGAGGCCGGGACCGTGGTCGGTCTCCTCGGCGGCCTCGGTCCCCGTGCCGTTGTCCTGCTCCATGTCCACGCCCGCCGCCGTCATGCCCTTTGCCGCTTTCCCGCTCGCCTCGCCGATCACGGCGTTCGCCGCGTTTACCGCGTGAATGCTACGGGAGCGGCCCCGGCCAGGGCGAAAAGCGGAGTATTTGGAGGATCCTCCAGGTCTACGCGCGGAGGTTCGATCATGGCTTGTGTACAGCGCCAGCAATCGTGGTCGAACTGGCTTTTGGCGAACGGCTCCCGGAGAATCGAACGTCGGGTGCAGGGGCGCCCGAGTGCGCCCTGCGGCCGTGCCGCACCCGCACCCGAGGTGTATCTCCTCCCAGCCAGAGAGCCCCGTTTCATGCGCTTCCTGAACGACCTCATGCCCTCGTACGACCTCACGTACGACGACGTCTTCATGGTCCCCAGTCGATCCGCCGTGGGCTCCCGCCAGGGTGTCGACCTCTCCTCCAACGATGGCACCGGCACCACCATCCCGCTGGTCGTCGCCAACATGACCGCCATCGCCGGCCGCCGGATGGCCGAGACCGTCGCCCGCCGCGGCGGCCTGGTCGCCATTCCCCAGGACATCCCGACCGAGGTCATCGCCGAGGTCGTCGGCTGGGTCAAGCGGCGCCACCTGGTGCACGACACGGCCATCACCCTCGACCCCGGCGCCACCGTCGCCGAGGCGCTCTCGCTGCTGCCCAAGCGCGCCCACGGCGCGCTGGTGGTGGTCGAGGACGGCCGGCCGGTCGGCGTCGTCACCGACTCCGACTGCCAGGGCGTCGACCGCTTCACCTCGCTCTCCGAGGTGATGTCCCGCGAACTGCTGCTGCTCGACGAGGACGTCGACCCGCGCGACGCCTTCGACAAGCTGAGCGAGGGGCACCGCAGGCTCGCGCCCGTGGTGGACCGCGAGGGCCGCTTGGTCGGCATCCTGACCCGCAAGAACGCGCTGCGCGCCACCCTCTACACCCCGGCCGTGGACGCCGCCGGCGGGCTGCGGATCGCCGCCACCGTCGGCATCAACGGCGACGTCGCGGGCAAGGCCAAGGCCCTGCTGGAGGCGGGCGCCGACGCGCTGGTGGTGGACACCGCGCACGGCCACCAGGAGTCGATGATCACCGCGCTGCGGGCCGTGCGCGGCCTGGACCCGCAGGTCCCGGTGGTCGCGGGCAACGTGGTCTCGGCGGCGGGCGTGCGCGACCTGGTCGAGGCGGGCGCCGACATCCTGAAGGTCGGCGTCGGCCCGGGCGCGATGTGCACCACCCGGATGATGACCGGCGTCGGCCGACCGCAGTTCTCGGCCGTTCTGGAGTGCGCCGCAGAGGCCCGCCGGCTGGGCCGGCACGTCTGGGCGGACGGCGGCGTGCGGCACCCGCGCGACGTCGCCATGGCGCTGGCCGCCGGCGCGTCCAACGTGATGATCGGCTCCTGGTTCGCCGGCACCTACGAGTCGCCCGGGGACCTGCAGACCACCGCCGACGGCCGGCAGTACAAGGAGTCCTTCGGCATGGCCTCCAAGCGGGCCGTGGGCAACCGCACCGCGCAGGACTCCTCGTACGACCGGGCCCGCAAGGCGCTGTTCGAGGAGGGCATCTCGCACTCGCGGATGTTCCTCGACCCGGCCCGCCCGGGCGTCGAGGACCTCATCGACTCCATCGTCGCGGGCGTGCGCAGCTCCTGCACCTACGCGGGCGCGGCCACCCTGGAGGAGTTCCACGAGAAGGCCGTGGTCGGCATCCAGAGCGCGGCCGGCTACGCCGAGGGCAAGCCGCTGCACTCCAGCTGGGCCTGAGCCCGCCCGCGCACGGCGGCCGGCCCGCTCCCCACGGCGGGGAGCGGGCCGCNNCGCGCCGTCCAGCGCGGTGCCGAAGGCCGCGGCCGCCGAGGGGCGCTCGCGCAGCTCCCAGAGCACCCGCACCGAGCCCCAGGCGGCGTCCCGGGCGGTGTCGACCGACCAGGCGCCGAGCCGGTGGGTGAGCGGCTCGAACCGCTCCAGCACGTCCGGCCCCGGCATCAGCTGCTCCCGGACGGCCGCCTCCACCGCCGCCAGCAGGTCGTTGATCCGCCGGTAGTCGCCCGCGAGGTCCTCCGGCTCGCGGCCCAGCCGCCGGCAGGTGTCGACGACGGCGAGCGGCAGGTCGTGCTGGATGTGGGCGGCCATCCCGGCCAGCGCGAACTGGACCGGGTGCACCTCCGGACGCGCGCGCAGCTCGAACAGCGGCCGCCAGCAGGCCGGCGGGCGACGCCCGGCCCCGACCGCGTCCACGGCCAGCAGGTAGCGCCCGGCGAACACCGTGTCGAGCACCGCCACCGCGGCCGGGTCCGCGAACGCGCCCAGCCGGGCCCGGACGGTCTCCGTGACGGTCAGGTACATCCGGTTGAACACCGCGACCCCGTCGGCGGGCGGCAGCCCGGCCCCGATCGCCCGCAGCCGGCGGACCACCGCGTCGATCCCGTGCACCGCCGCCGCCCTCGTGGACACCCTGACCATCCGTCACCCTCCGGCGCCGTCCGTGCGCTGATCGCATCATCGTGGCACGCCGGGGAGGTGAAACCTCAGCTCAACGCGTGGCCGTCAGCTCAAGCACCCCTCGACGAAGGCCCCGCACGGCCGGCCCGTACCGACCGCGTCCACACCTTCGCCCGCCGCACCGGCAACGGCCGCTCAGCGCTCCCAGCGGATCGCCAGGGCCGCGGCGTCGTCGGCGAGGCCGGTGGGGGAGACCCAGGCGGCGAGGTCGGCGAGCAGGGCGTCCAGCAGGTCCTCCGGGGTGGCGGCGGGCAGCCGGGGGAGGCGGGCGGCGAGGGGGTAGAAGACGTCCGCCGCGTCGCGGGCCTCGGAGACGCCGTCGGTGTAGAGGAGCAGCAGGTCGCCGGGGCCCGGGGCGAGGGGCTCGGCGCGGTAGCCGCCGTCGCCGACCAGGCCGAGCAGGCCCAGCGGCGGGGCGTGCCGGGCCGGGGCGAGTTCGGTGACGCGGCGGCCGGCGCCCTCGGCGTGGCGCAGCAGGGGGTGCGGGTGGCCGCAGTTCACCAGCCCGGC
>NZ_BAAAKJ010000455.1:3250-6072 GCF_039527695.1 Kitasatospora putterlickiae | reverse complement strand
AGCGCGGGCAGGCCGGCGGCGCCGAGCGCGCAGAGCGCGACCGCCGCGGCGGGGCGCCGGCGACGGCGCGGGGCGGGAACGGGGGCGTTCGTCGTGGGGGTGACGGGCGGTGACATCGGTGGTTCAGCTCCTCGTACTGCTACGGGACGTGCGTACCGCCGGTGCGAGCGCAGGACGCGGTCGGCGGCATGGGGTGCCGCGGCGCGGCGCGGCCCGGGCGCGTGATCACCAGGCCGACGGCAGCCAATCGTCCACGAAAGACCTTCACGCCACGCGATGGTGAACCGACCCGTTCGGCCGTGCGAACAAAAGCCCCATCCGTCGCGGGAACATGACACAACGGGCCGTCGGAACAAGGGCGGTGGGGATCGCGGGTTCCCGTCCTGTTGCCGGTTGCGGCGCGCGCCGGCGGCGCGCGGTGGGGCACGCGCCATCTCGTCCGCTCCCGCGCGCCCCCACCGGAGGGACCATCATGAGCATCCGCACCGCGGCCGCCTGGCCGCCTGGCCGCCACCGCCGCCCTCGCCGTCCCCGCCTTCACCGCCGTCCCGGGCCGTCCGCGCCGACAGCCAGGTGGTCTACGGGCCCACCCGCTCGGGCGGGGTCCGGTCCTGCGCCTACCGCGGCAACGTTGGCTCGGCCTTCCGCGGCGGCTACACGCTGGTCTGACCGCCGGTCGCACCGAGCGCGCGGTCCATCCGGTCGGCGAGCGTCGCCCAGGGGCGGCAGTCGACCACCGGGAGGGCGTGCCGGCGGGCCCCGGCGGCGAGCCAGTGCGAGTACCTGGCGCTGACCTCGGCGCGGTCCGCCTGTACGCCGTCCCCCGGCTCGCGGGCCGCGTAGTTGGCGGTGATCCGGCCGGCGTCGCCCTCGTGCAGGAAGACCGCCCGGACGTCCCGCCCGGCGGCCCGGCCCAGCGCGACCGCGCGGGCGCAGGCGGCCGGGGTGAGGTAGTCGCCCTCGACGACGGCGGGCACCGGGACGGTCAGCCGGTTGCGCACCACGCCGATCAGGGCCGGTTCCAGGGCCTCGGCGGTGGCGATCTGGAGCTCCAGCACCCGCTCGGGCGTCAGCCCCTCCACCGCCGTGCCGTCGCCGAAGTGGTGCAGGCCGGGGTGCTGGTCGGGGGTGGTGAGCTCCTGGACGGCGGCCACCACGTCGTCGAACTCGACGACGAAGGCGTCCTCCGCGTTCGCGAGCCGGGCGGCGGCCAGGCTCTTGCCGACGCCGGAGGCGCCGCCGAGCAGGATGAGGTCCCAGGTCCGTTTCGTCACCCGGCGACGCTATCGCGGGGGATCCGGTCGGATCATCCGGATTTCGCCGCCGGGTCCATGAGGTGGTCGAGGCGCTGCTGCCAGGTCGTCAGCAGGCCCTCCAGCGCGGCCGCCTCCTCGGTGGTGAGCAGGCCCAGCAGACGGTGCTCGTTGCGCATGTGAGCGGTGAACGCCTCGTCGATCAGCCGGCGGCCCGCCTCGGTGAGGGCGACCACCCGGCCGCGCCCGTCCGCCTCGCTGCGGCGGCGGGTGACCAGACCCGCCCGTTCCAGCCGGTCGATCCGCTTGGTCATGGCGCCGGTGGTGACCATGGTGTGGGCGGCCAGCTCCCCGGGCGCCCGCTCGAACGGCGCACCCGCCCGGCGCAGCGCCGCCAGCACGTCGAACTCGCCCTCGCCCAGGCCGTAGCGGCCGTAGACCAGGCAGAGCTCCTCGGTGAGCCGGCCGGCCAGCCGGTGCAGCCGCCCGATCACCGCCTGCGGGGACACGTCGACGTCGGGCCGCTCGCGGCGCCATTCGGCCTGGATGAGGGCGACGTGGTCGGGGGCCGGATCGGTCGGACGGCTGTCTCGGCTGCGCTCCATGCCCCCATCCTAGCCCAGTAGCTTCCCGGGAAGGTATATTGCCTTCCATGGAAGCCAGTTTTCGGTGGGTCCTGCTGACCGCCGTCGCGCCGGTGGCCTGGGGCGCCAACTACTACGTCACCCGCGAGTTCCTGCCGGCCGACCGCCCGCTCTGGGGCGCCGCCCTGCGGGCGCTGCCCGCCGGTCTGCTGCTGCTGGCACTGCGCCCGCGCCGCCCGCGCGGCGCCTGGTGGTGGCGCTCGGCGCTGCTTGGGCTGCTCAACACCGCCGGGTTCTTCGTCCTGCTCTACGTCGCCTCGCAGTCGCTGGCGACCAGCGTCGCCTCCACGGTGATGGCGGCCTCGCCGCTCGCGATGCTGCTGCTCGCCCGGGCGCTCACCGACGCCCGTCCCGCCCGGGCCCATCTGCTGGGCGCGCTGATCGGCCTGGGCGGGGTCGCGCTGATGCTGCTGACCCGGGCCGAGCCGGTCAGCGTGCCCGGCCTGGCCGCCTCGGCGGCGGCGATGCTGGTCTCCTCGCTCGGCTACGTGCTCGCCGGCCGCTGGCGGGACGGCGCCGACGCGCTCTCCACCACCGCCTGGCAACTGGTGGCGGGCGGGCTGGTCCTGCTGCCCCTGGCGGCGGCCTTCGAGGGCGCGCCCGCCGCGCCCACCGGGCGGGAGCTGCTCGCCTTCGGCTACGTCGCGGTGGTGGCGACCGCGCTGGCCTTCGCGGTGTGGTTCGCCGGCCTGCGGCGCCTTCCGGCCGGGACGGTCGGCCTGGTGGGGCTGCTCAACCCGCTGACCGGCGTCCTGCTCGGCACGGTGCTGGCGGGCGAGGGACTCGGCCCGCTCCAGGCCGCCGGGCTGGCGCTGGTCCTGGCCGGGGTCGCCCTTGGCCGTCCGGGTCGGGGTGCCGAGCAGGGTGTCGTCCGGGTGCCGCGACCTGCGGCGCGTTTCCGGCGCCGGTCCGCCCCGCCGGAGGT
>NZ_BAAAKJ010000455.1:2598-3139 GCF_039527695.1 Kitasatospora putterlickiae | reverse complement strand
GCGTTTCCGGCGTCCGGTCCGCCCTGCCGGAGGTGTGGCGGTGAGCCAGCCCGGCGGCCCGCCACTGAACGGCACGGTGCGGAAGGCCAGGTCGGCATCTGACGCGGGCTCGCGGCGGCTGTCCCGGCCGCTCGCGGGCGGGGGCCGTGGTCCTCCGCTCCTGGTGGGGGTCGCCCTTGGCCGTCCGGGTCGGGGTGTCGAGCAGGGTGTCGTCCGGGTGTCGCGACCCGCGGCGCGTTTCCGGCGTCCGGTCCGCCCTGCCGGAGGTGTGGCGGTGAGCCCGCCCGGCGGTCCGCCGCCGAACGGCACGGTGTGGAAGGCCGCGGCCGTCCGGCCCGTCGTCGGTCGCGGGGTCGGCGCCTGGCGGGGGCTCACGGCGGCTGTCCCGGCCGCTCCGGGCCGGGGCCGTGGTCCTCCGCTCCTGGCGGGGGTCGCCCTTGGCCGTCCGGGTCGGGGTGCCGAGCAGGGTGTCGTCCGGGTGTCGCGACCCGCGGCGCGTTTCCGGCGTCCGGTCCGCCCTGCCGGAGGTGTGGCGGTGAGC
>NZ_BAAAKJ010000455.1:2297-2556 GCF_039527695.1 Kitasatospora putterlickiae | reverse complement strand
CCGCCGCTGTCCGGCCCGTCGTCGGTCGCGGGGTCGGCGCCTGGCGGGGGCTCACGGCGGCTGTCCCGGCCGCTCCGGGCCGGGGCCGTCGCGCTGCCGGTGGGCGCGTTGGGCGCCGCCGTCGCCGACGCGGCCCGGGCCCACGGCGTCCTGCTCGACGGGGCCGGCGCTCCTTCCCTGCCCGGGCTCACCGCCGGAGTTCAGGCGGTGAGCCCGCCCGGCGGCGGCCGGACCGGAGGACCTGGTGGAGGACGGCGGC
>NZ_BAAAKJ010000455.1:0-2261 GCF_039527695.1 Kitasatospora putterlickiae | reverse complement strand
ACGGACCGGAGGACCTGGTGGAGGACGGCGGCGGCGCTCGGGTGGTGAACCGGTGCGCCGGCGGAGGCCGGGCGGCTGACGGGGGACGGGAAAACCGGGTAGCCCGGAGGCGCTCGGGTCCTACACTCGGCACCCAGAGGCGCGCCGCCCGTGGTTCCGGTGGAGGCGCGCGCCGTGACGAGTCGAGGGAGGACCGGTCGTGCGTCACCGCACCGCTGCCGTCGTCCCCTCGTCCCGGTTCGAGGTGATCCTGGTGTCCTCGTCCCTCCGGTGCCCGCTGCGCGGCCGGCACCGGGTGCGCGCGACGACGTCCTGACCCGGGACGCCGGCCGCCGTCGTCGCCGCGATCGCGCTGCCTCCTTCCTCCCGAGAGCTTCGAAAGGCACCGGGCCATGCGCAGCACCGACGTCCGTACCACCACCGCGGTCACCGCCGCCATCGCCGCCGTCCGCAACCTGGGCATCCTCGCGCACGTGGACGCGGGCAAGACCACCGTCACCGAGCGGATCCTCTACCTGACCGGCGAGACCCACAAGCTCGGCGAGGTCCATGACGGCACCACCGTCACCGACTGCCACCCGCAGGAACGCGAACGGGGCATCACCATCGTCGCGGCGGCGGTCGGCTGCGTCTGGGACGGCCACCGGATCAACCTGATCGACACCCCCGGCCACGTCGACTTCGCCGACGAGGTCGAACGCTCGCTGCGGGTGCTGGACGGGGCGGTCGCGGTGTTCGACGCCGTCGCGGGCGTGGAACCGCAGAGCGAGAGCGTCTGGCGCCAGGCCGACCGGCACGGCGTGCCCCGGATCGCCTTCGTCAACAAGCTCGACCGGGCCGGCGCCGACCTGGACGCGGCCGTCGCCTCCATCCGCGAGCGGCTGCACCCGGCGCCGCTCGCCGTCCAGCTGCCGATCGGGCGGGAGAACGGCTTCACCGGCGTGGTCGACCTGCTGACGATGCGTGCCCTGACCTGGGACGACGGCCCCGACGGCGATGCTCTGCGACGGGGGCCGGTGCCCGACGGGCTCAGGGCCGAGGCCGAGCGGCGGCGCGCGCTGCTGGACGAGGCGGTGGCCGGGCTCCATCCGGGCGCCCTGGAGGAGTACGTCGAGCGTTCGGCGCTCTCCACCGCGACGCTGGCCGGCGCGCTGCGCGACCTCACCCTCAGCGGTGAGGCCGTGGTGGTGCTCTGCGGCTCGGCCTACCGCAACCGGGGGATCGAGCCGCTGCTGGACGCCGTCACGGCCTACCTGCCCTCGCCGCTGGACGTTCCGGCGGTGCGCGGCGTGGCGCGGGCGGGGGAGGCGGACGCCGGGGAGGTGGAGCGGGCCGCCGATCCCGACGGGCCGCTCACCGCGCTGGTGTTCAAGGTGGAGGTCGGCGCCTCCGGCCGGCTCGGCCACCTGCGGCTGTACGCGGGCACGCTGCGCCACGGGGACACCGTGCTGGACGCCGGCGCCGGTCGCACCGAACGGATCGCCCGGATCATGCGGATGCGGGCCGATTCCCTCATCGAGACGGACACGGCCGTCGCCGGCGACATCGTCGCGGTGATCGGCCTCAAGGCCGCGCGGGTCGGCGCGACGCTCTGCGCGCCCGGCGCGCCGCTGGTCCTGGAGCCGGCCGTCGCGGCGGAGCCGGTGGTGACGGTGGCCGTCGAGGCGCGGCGCACCGTCGACACCGAGCGGCTGGCCGTCGCGCTCGCCCGGCTCGCCGAGGAGGACCCGTCCCTGGTCGTCCGCACCGATCCGGAGACCGGCCAGCGGGTGCTGTCCGGCCTCGGCGAACTGCACCTGGAGGTGGCGGTGGAGAGGATCCGCCGTGGGTACGGACTTGAGGTGCTGGTGGGCCGTCCGCGGGTCGCCCACCGGGAGACCGTGGAGCGCGGGGTCACCGGCCACGTCCACCGGCACGTCAAGCAGGACGGCGGCGCCGGCCAGTTCGCGCACGTGGTCATCGACGTGACGCCGCTGGACGGTCCGGCGGCGGAGGAGGGCGGAGGATTCGCGTTCGAGTCCACCGTCATCGGCGGGCGGGTGCCCAGGGAGTACGTCCAGGCGGTCGAGGCCGGCTGCCGGGACGCGCTCGCCGAGGGCCCGCTGGGCGGCCACCCGGTCACCGGCCTGCGGGTCGTCCTGACCGACGGGGCCACCCACCCCAAGGACTCCTCGGAACCCGCCTTCCGCACCGCCGGGCGCCTGGCACTGCGCGAGGCGCTGCGGGCCTGCCGGATGGTGCTGCTGGAACCGGTCGCCGAG
>NZ_BAAAKJ010000454.1:6516-14457 GCF_039527695.1 Kitasatospora putterlickiae | reverse complement strand
GCTCCTGCTGGCCCAGGCCGGCGCCGAGCCCGACGGTCCGGACGGCGCCCGGCTGCTGGCGCAGGCGCTCGCCACCGCCGAGCCGGAGCGCCTGCGCCGGCCGTTCCGCGAGTCCGCCCCGTGGGTGCGGCGCCAGCTGCGTCAGCAGCCCCGGTTGGCGCTCGCCCACCCCTGGCTGCCCGGCGATCTGCGCCCGTCCTCCCCCGGCCCGGGCCCGCACCCGGACGGCCCGCACCCCGACGGGCGGCCGTCGCCCGCCGGGCCGCTGACGGAGCCGCTCACCGAGCGGGAGCGCGAGGTGCTGCGACACGCGGCGCGGATGCTGTCGACCCAGGAGATCGCCGACGAGCTGTTCCTGTCGCCGAACACGGTCAAGACGCACCTGAAGAGCATCAACCGCAAGCTGCTGACGGCCAACCGCCGCGAGGCGGTGCGCACCGCCGCCCGGCTGCACCTGCTCGGCGAGCCTCTGAACGAACCGCTGGACGAACGGCTGAACGAACCGCTCAACGAGCTCTGAGCCGGGCACGGCGGTGCCTCACTCCGGCAGGCGGTGCAGCTCCGTCACCCGCAGCCCCAGTGCCTGGCAGCGGTTCAGCAGCCCGAACAGGTGGGCCTCGTCCACGACGTCCCCGTACAGGACGGTGTGGTCGGGCACGACCCTGCTCTCCATTTCGGGGAAGCCCTCCCGGCGGGTCGTCTCCTGCAGTACGCCGGACACCCGGATCTCGTAGCGCATGGGGCCGGCTCCCTTCGCCTCGACGGTGGCCTCCAGCCTGGCCGCACCGGGCGGCGCTGCGCATCACCCCCGTGAGGTGACCCAAGGGTGCGCCGGGCGCCGGGCGCGGCGTGCTCCGCCGGGCGCTCACCCGCGCGGGGTGATCCAGCGGCCGCGCCGCCGCCCGTACGGTGGCGACGCAGGCGGTTCCCGCCGTCCCGGTTCCCGCCGCCCTGGTTCCCGCCGTTCGCCGAGGGAGCGTCCCGCATGAACCCCTATCCCCCGATCGCCGACCACGGGGTCATCGGCGACCTGCAGACCGCCGCCCTGGTCTCCACCCACGGCGACATCGACTGGTGGTGCACCCCCCGGTTCGACTCCCCCAGCCTCTTCGCCTCCCTGCTGGACGACGCCAAGGGCGGCCGGTGCCGGCTGGCCGTCGACCGGGAGGCGGTGCCGGACGCCCAGGTGAAGCAGCTCTACCTCTCCGGCACGGCGATCGTGGTCACCCGCTTCCTCGCCCCGCAGGGGGTGGCGGAGGTGATCGACTTCATGCTGCCCGACACCTCGGCGAGCCCGTCCGACCGGCACCGGATCATCCGGGGCGCGCGGGTGGTGCGCGGCCGGGTGCCGTTCGTGCTGGAGTGCCGGCCCCGCTTCGACTACGGCCGCGCCGCCCACCGGCTCAGCCTCCCCGACGAGCACACCGCCCTGCTGCGCTCACCCGGCCAGGAACTGTGCGTGCGGACCACCGCCCCGGTGGCGCTGCACGCGGACGGCGAGGACGTCACCGCGCGGTTCACGCTGGCCGCCGGGGAGCTGGCGACCGTGGAGCTGACCACGCTGCCGCCGGGCGGCGAGCCGCCGCCCGCGCCGCGCGAGGAGGCCGCCCTCGCCGCCTTCGACGCCTGCCGGGCGTACTGGTACGGCTGGCTGAAGTCGTCCAACTACCAGGGCCGTTGGCGGCAGATCGTGGACCGCTCGGCGATCACGCTGAAGCTGCTCAGCTACCGGCCGACCGGCGCGCTGATCGCCGCGGCGACCATGGGCCTGCCGGAGCAGGTCGGCGGCGAGCGCAACTGGGACTACCGCTACACCTGGATCCGCGACGCCTCGCTCTCCGTGCACACCCTGATCGGGCTCGGCTTCCGCGACGAGGCCCAGGCGTTCCGCCGCTGGGTGCGCGAGCGGATCGAGGCCGCCGGCGCCGACCACGAGCGGCTGCAGATCATGTACCGGATCGACGGCGACCCGCACCTGAGCGAGGAGACGCTCGGCCACTGGGAGGGCTACCTGGGCTCGTTCCCGGTGCGCGCCGGCAACGCCGCCGCCGACCAGCTCCAGCTCGACATCTACGGCGAGGCCGCCTACGCGTTCGCCGCCGGGGACGGCGACATGGGCGCGCTGCGCGGCTGGGACGCGTTCCGCCGGCTGATGGACTGGCTCACCGAGCACTGGGACCGCGCCGACGAGGGCATCTGGGAGACCCGCGGCGGTCGCCAGGACTTCACCTACAGCCGGCTGATGTGCTGGGTGGCCTTCGACCGCGCCGTCCGGATGGCCCGCACCCACGCCCGCCCCGCGGACCTGGACCGCTGGAGCTCGGTGCGCGACGACATCCTGCGCCAGATCGCGCAGCGCGGCTGGAGCCCGAAGCGCAAGGCCTTCGTCCAGCACTACGACACCGAGGTCCTGGACGCCTCCCTGCTGCTGATGCCCAAGGTCGGTTTCCTCTCCCCCACCGATCCGGACTGGCTGTCCACCCTGGACGCGATGGACCGGGAGCTGGTCTGCGACAGCCTGGTCTACCGCTACGACCCGGCCGCCTCCCCCGACGGGCTGCGCGGCACCGAGGGCACCTTCAACCTCTGCTCCTTCCTCTACGTCGAGGCCCTCGCCCGGGCCGGGCGGGTCGAGCAGGCCCGCTACGCCTTCGACAAGATGCTCACGTACGCCAACCACGCGGGCCTGTTCGCCGAGGAGATCGGGCCCTCCGGCGAGCAACTGGGCAACTTCCCGCAGGCGTTCACCCATCTCGCGCTGATCGACGCGGCGCTCGCCCTCGACGAGGAGCTGGACCGCCGGGGCGTCGCCTGACGCCGCCCCGCCGGCCACAGGTTCGCGAAAGGAGTCCGGCCCATGGCCTCATCCACCCACCCGGCGCGGCCCCGCCGGAACCTGCTGCCGTTCGCGGGCGTCGCGATGATCCTGCTGGCCCTGTTCAACGGGTGGGACGCCATGGCGGCGCTGATCGACTCGCCGGTCGTCACCGGCACCGACCGCTACGTCTTCGGCGACCTGCACAGCCTGGGCTGGGCGGTGCTCGCGCTGGCCGTCGCCCAGGGCCTGGCCGGGATCACGCTGCTCACCGGCGACCTGCCCAGCCGCTGGTTCCCGGTGACGGTGCTGTGCGCCAACGTCTTCGTGCAGTTCGTCTTCGTGGCGAGCTACCCCGCCTGGTCACTGATGATCATCGCGCTCGACGTGGCCGCGCTCTACGCGGTGCTCACGTCGCCCGACGGACGGAGCCGGGAATGACCACCACCGGCACCGGCGCCGCCGCGGCCGGACGGCGCGTGCTGGCCCCGCTGGCCCTCGCCCAGTTCATCTGCAGCTTCGCCGGCTCCAGCATGAACGTGATGATCAACGACATCAGCGAGGACCTCGACACCAGCGTCCAGGGCGTCCAGGTCGCGATCACCGTCTTCCTGCTGGTGATGGCCGCCCTGATGATCCCCGGCGGCAAGCTCACCGACCGCTGGGGCCGCAAGCGCTGCTTGATGCTGGGTCTGGCCGTCTACGGCGTCGGCGCGCTGCTCAGCGCGGCCGCCCCCGGGCTCGGCGTGCTGATCCTCGGCAACTCGGTGCTGGAAGGCGTCGGGACCGCGCTGCTGATCCCCCCGGTCTACATCCTGACCACCCTGCTGTTCACCGGGACGGCCGCCCGGGCCCGCGCGTTCGGCGCGATCATGGCGCTCGGCGGCATCGGCGCGGCGGCCGGACCGCTGATCGGCGGTCTGCTGACCACCGCGATCGACTGGCGCGCCAACTTCGGCTTCCAGGTCCTGGTGGTCGCGGTGATCCTGTTCCTCACCCGCACCCTGGAGGATCCGCTGCCCGCCGACCCCGGCCGCCCGTTCGACACCGTCGGCGCGGTGCTGTCGGCGGCCGGACTCGTGCTGCTGGTCACCGGCATCCTGGCCGCCGACAACAACACCTGGCTGATGATCGGGCTGCTGGCCGCCGGCGCGATCGTGCTGGCCGCCTTCTTCGGCTGGATCCGCCGGCTGGAGCGGGCGGGCCGCGAACCGCTGCTGGCCACCAGCCTGTTCCGCAGCCGCGTCTCCAACCTGGGCCTGGTCACCCAGAACGCCCAGTGGCTCGTCCTGATGGGCGTCTCGTTCACCGTCGGCGCCTACCTCCAGGTCGTGCGCGGCTACAGCGCGATCGCCACCGGCGGCGTCTTCACCGCCGCCACCCTGGGGCTGCTGGCCTCCTCGCTCGCCGCCGAGGCGCTGGCGAAGCGGCGCGCCCAGCGCACCCTGATCGTCACCGGCTTCGCCACCACCACCGCCGGCGTCCTGGTGCTGCTCCTGCTGGTGCGCGCCTACGGCGGGCCCTGGCCGTTCGTCCCCGGCCTGCTGCTGATCGGGCTCGGCCTCGGCCTGATGCTCACCCCGTCGGTCAACGTGGTGCAGTCCGCGTTCCCGGACGACCGGCAGGGCGAGATCTCCGGACTGTCCCGCAGCGTCTCCAACCTCGGCTCCTCGCTGGGCACCGCCGTCGCCGGCACCATCCTGGTCTCCGCGCTCTCCCCCAACGGCTACGCGGCGGCGATGATCGTCCTGGCCGGCTTCGGTGTGGTCGGCCTCGGCGCGGCGCTGTTCCTGCCGCACGACCGGCCGCCGGGCGGGGCCCACCGCCGGCCCAGGCGGTGAGCCCCGCCCACCACCGGACCGGACGGGCGGGCCGGCCCGTCACGCCTTCGCGCGGGTGACGGCGCTCAGCGGGGTGGCCAGCGACTCCAGGCTGCGCCGTTCCGCGCGGACGCCGAGGGCGGCCTCCACCAGTCCGGCCAGCGTCATCAGCGCGGCGCCGACGCAGAACGCGAGGGTGGTGTCGGAGGCCTTCCCCGTGCTCACCAGCCCGTTGAACAGCAGCGGGCCGCTGATGCCGCCGGCCGCCGTGCCGACGGCGTAGAAGAAGGCGATGCACAGCGCCCGGGTCTCCAGCGGGAAGATCTCACTGACCGTTCCGCCATGACGCGCCTCCTCCGCTCGCACCGGGCACGGGACGGACCGCCGTCTGCCCGATCTCCGGGCGGGCATGCCGGCGGGCCGCCCCGGAGCCGGGACGTCCGCGAAGCGCCGTTTCCGTCACGGCTATTGACGGAGTGTCCAACAGTGGCGATTCTCGTCAGCACCGAGTACGCGGGACCTGACAACCGCCCCCGGGGGCGCCACCGCCGTGCCACGGGCGGGGGGCGTCGGCCGCGTCGTCGGCCCGCCCGTCCGTCCCTCCGGAACTGGGGTGCCCATGACCCGACTCCCCCACGCACGCCTTCGACTCGCCACCCTGCTGGCCGCGCTGCTCGCCCTGGTCGCCGCCGCCCTCGCCGCCCCGGCGCGCGGGGCCGGCGGCGCGAACTGGTGGGACCCGGTCGCCCGGCCGGCGCCCGACGCCGCCATCGGCGTCACCGGCGAACCGTTCACCGGCACCGACGCCCAGGGGCGGGTCCGCGGCTTCGTCGACGCGCACGACCACATCCTCGCCAACGAGGCCTTCGGCGGCCGCCTGATCTGCGGCGAGGCCTTCTCCGAGGCGGGCGTCGCGGACGCCCTCAAGGACTGTCCCGAGCACTACCCCGACGGCTCGCTCGCCGTCTTCGACATGATCACCAAGGGTGGCGACGGCAGGCACGACCCGGTCGGCTGGCCGACCTTCGCCGACTGGCCGGCCCATGACTCGCTGACCCACCAGCAGAACTACTACGCCTGGGTGGAACGCGCCTGGCGCGGCGGCCAGCGGGTGCTCGTCAACGACCTGGTCACCAACGGGGTGATCTGCTCGGTCTACTTCTTCAAGGACCGCGGCTGCGACGAGATGACCTCGATCCGCCTCCAGGCGAAGCTCAGCTACGACATGCAGGCCTACGTCGACCGGATGTACGGCGGCCCCGGCAAGGGCTGGTTCCGGATCGTCACCGACAGCGGACAGGCCCGCGAAGTCGTCCGGCAGGGCCGGCTGGCCGTCGTGCTCGGCGTCGAGACCTCGGAGCCGTTCGGCTGCAAGCAGGTGCTGGACGTCGCCCAGTGCGACCGCGCGGACATCGACCGCGGGCTCGACGAGCTGTACGGGCTCGGCGTGCGCAGCATGTTCCTGTGCCACAAGTTCGACAACGCGCTGTGCGGCGTCCGCTTCGACGAGGGCTCGCTCGGCGCCGCGATCAACGCGGGCCAGTTCCTGTCCACCGGCACCTTCTGGCAGACCGAGCAGTGCACCGGCCCGCAGCACGACAATCCGATCGGCCTCGCGCCCACCCCGGCCTCCGTGCGGAACCAGCTGCCCCCGGGCGTGGCGCCGCCCTCGTACGCGGCCGGCGACCAGTGCAACGTCCGGGGCCTGACCGGGCTGGGCGAGTACGCGCTGCGCGGGATGATGCGGCGCGGCATGATGCTGGAGCTCGACCACATGAGCGTCAAGGCGGCCGGGCGGGCGCTGGACGTCCTGGAGTCCGAGGCCTACCCGGGCGTGCTGTCCTCGCACAGCTGGATGGACCTCGGCTGGACGGAGCGCGTCTACCGGCTCGGCGGCTTCGTCGCCCAGTACATGAACGGCGCGGAGGCGTTCAGCGCGGAGGCGCGGCGCACCGACGCGCTGCGCGACGCGTACGGCGTCGGGTACGGCTACGGCACCGACATGAACGGGGTCGGCGGCTGGCCGGGGCCGCGCGGCGCCGACACGGCGAACCCGGTGCGCTACCCCTTCCGCACCGCCGACGGCGGCTCCGTCGTCGAACGCGCCACCGCCGGCGCCCGCACCTGGGACGTCAACACCGACGGCGCCGCCCACTACGGCCTGGTCCCGGACTGGCTGGAGGACATCCGGCTGGTCGGCGGGCAGGACGTGGTCGACGACCTGTTCCGGGGCGCGGAGTCCTACCTGACCACCTGGGGCGCCTCCGAGCGGCACCGGGCCGAGGTGAACCTCGCCGCCGGCACCCCGGCCGCCGCCAGTTCGGTGGAGTGGAACCCGTTCGTCGACTACGGGCCCGGCCGGGCCGTGGACGGCGGCGGCTCCAGCCGGTGGGCCAGCGACTGGAGCGACGACCAGTGGCTGCGGATCGACCTGCCCGCCACCACCCTGGTCGGCCGGGTCACCCTGGACTGGGAGCGCGCACACGCCCGGGCCTACCGGATCGAGGTGTCCACCGACGGGACGACCTGGCGGACGGTGTGGTCCACCGCCTCCGGCGACGGCGGTCTGGACACCGCGCGGTTCCCCGCCGTCCCGGCCCGCCACGTGCGGATCCACGGCGAGCGGCGCGCCACGGGGTGGGGGTACTCGCTGTACGAGGCGGGCGTCTTCCGGGCCTGACTCCGGGAAGCGGGATCCGCCGGAGAAAAAATCCGCGCGGTGATGTCGAGAAGCCGTGGGCGGCTCCGTCCCAGGGGTACGAGCGGCCACAATGGGCCGCACGAGCACCGAGGAGAGGGTCACCATGGCCAAGTACCTGCTGCTGAAGCACTACCGGGGCGCCCCGGAGGCCGTCAACGACGTGCCGATGGACCAGTGGACGCCGGAGGAGATCGAGGCGCACATGCGGTACATGCGGGACTTCGCGAACCGGCTGGAGAAGAGCGGCGAGTTCGTCGACGGCCAGGCGCTCGCCCCCGAGGGGGCGTGGGTCCGGTACGACGGCGAGGGCCGGCCGCCGGTCACCGACGGCCCGTTCGCGGAGACCAAGGACCTCATCGCCGGCTGGATGGTGATCGACGTCGACGGCTACGAGCGCGCCGTCGAGCTGGCCGGGGAGCTGTCCGCCGCGCCCGGGGCGGGCGGGCGGCCGATCCACGAGTGGCTGGAGCTGCGCCCGTTCCTCTCCTCCTCGCCGACCGTCACGGAGTGACCGTTCCCGTGGACGAGACCCTGCTCCGTGGTCTCACCCCGGGTGTGCTCGCCGTCCTCGTCCGCCGCGGAGCCGACTTCGCGGCGGCCGAGGA
>NZ_BAAAKJ010000454.1:4602-6463 GCF_039527695.1 Kitasatospora putterlickiae | reverse complement strand
CCGCCGCCGGCGCGAGGACCGAGTCGAGGAGGAGCCCGCGCCCGGGCCGGCGGCGGCCGTCGACGACACGCTCCAGCTCTACTTCCTGTGCGCCCACCCCTCGCTCACGCCCGCGTCGGCGGTGGCGCTGACGCTGCGCGCCGTCGGCGGGCTCACCACCCGCCAGATCGCCCGGGCCTACCTGGTGCCGGAGGCGACGATGGCGCAGCGGATCAGCCGGGCCAAACGCACGGTGTCGGGCGTGCGGTTCGAGCGGCCCGGCGATGTCGCGACCGTGCTGCGGGTGCTCTACCTGGTGTTCAACGAGGGCTACTCGGGGGACGTCGACCTCGCGGCCGAGGCGATCCGGCTGACCCGGAAGCTCGCGGCCCGGATCGACCACCCCGAGGTGGCGGGGCTGCTCGCGCTGATGCTGCTGCACCACGCCCGGCGGGCCGCCCGGACCACGCCGGACGGCGCCCTGGTTCCGCTCGCCGAGCAGGACCGCGGCCGCTGGGACACCGCGCTGATCGCCGAGGGCGTGGCGGTCCTCCGGACGGCCCTGGCCCGTGACCGGCTGGGCGAGTTCCAGGCGCAGGCGGCCGTGGCGGCGCTGCACGCGGACGCGCGGACGGCCGGGGAGACGGACTGGACGCAGATCGTCGAGTGGTACGACGAACTGCTGCGGCTGACCGGCAGCCCCGTGGTCCGGCTCAACCGGGCGGTCGCGGTCGGTGAGGCGGACGGCCCGCGCGCCGGGCTGGCGGCGCTGGCGGAGGTCGAGGCCGGGCTGCCGCGCCGGACGGCGGCCGAGGCCTACCTGCGCGAGCGGGACGGTGATCCGGCGACGGCGGCGCGGCTGTACGCCGAGGCGGCCCGCGAGGCGTCCAACCTCGCCGAGCGGGACCACCTGACGCGCCGGGCCGCCCGGATCAACACCGCGCTCGCGGCGGAGCGCGGGGAGGGGTGAGCGTCCGCGCGGGCCCGCCGCCGGCGAGTTGCGGCCGCCCCGGTGCCCGGAAGAATTGAGCGCGGACGGCTCTCCGGGGGCCGGCCCGCCCGTTCCGGCCGGCGCCGCCCCGACGGAGGAGGGCCGCAGGACGAAGGGATGTCCCGTGACCGTATCCAGCACCCCGGTCCACCTCACCCGCGCCGCCCACGTCGGGATCTCGGTCTCCGACCTGGACGCGTCGATCGCCTTCTACACGGCCCTCACCGGCCGGGAGCCCGTCGCCGAGGGAACGATGCACAGCGTGCCGTTCGGCAGGTCGCAGGGGCTGCCGGTGGCCAAGCTCCGGTACGCCACGATCAATCTGGACAACAGCCTCGGCATCGACCTCATCCAGTTCCAGGAGCCCGTCGGCGAGCGGACGAACGGGGTGGCGAACCGCCCCGGCTCGATGCACCTGTGCCTGCGGGTGGACGACTTCGACGCGGTGTACCGGCGGATGAAGGAGGCCGGGTACGACTTCCTCGGCGACGACTACACGTTCATCGCGGGCGAGGTCACCCCGGAGGCGGCCCTGGGCACCAAGGTCGCCTACTTCAACGACCCCGACGGCACCAATCTGGAGATCATCCGGCCCGAGGGCGGCTTCGCGAGCTGAGCACGGCGGCCTCCGGGCGGACGGCCCGGACGGCCCGGACGGATAATACTTGCACTAGCCTCATATAGGCCCTAGCCGGTATTCTCCTTCATGGCTTACCCTTGGGTACAGCCACCATCGGAAGGAGACCGGCCTCATGACCGCCACGGACCCCGCGCTCACCGCCCTGGCCAGCGGCTGGGGTGCGCTTTCCGTCCTGCACGGCAGGATCGAATCGCACATCGAGCGCGCCCTGCAGTCCAAGCACGACCTGAGCGTACGGGAGTACTCGCTGC
>NZ_BAAAKJ010000454.1:0-4573 GCF_039527695.1 Kitasatospora putterlickiae | reverse complement strand
CGCGACGACGCGACTGGTCACCCGGCTGGAGGACCGCGGACTGCTGCTGCGCTACCTGTGCCCCACCGACCGCCGCGGCATCTACACCAATGTCAGCGTGGAGGGGCTGAAGCTGCTGGAGGAGGCCCGGCCGACCAATGACGCCGCGCTCCGCGAGGCACTCGACGAGGCCGCGCGCAATCCCGAGCTGGCCTCGCTGGTCGAGGCCGTCGAGGCCGTGCCGACCCCGGCGCGCCTCGGCTAGGCCCTCCCACCCGGCCCGCAGACCTCCCGCAAACCGGCCCCGGCACCTCGCCGGGGCCGGTTTTCGCATGCCCGGGCCCCTTCACACCACCCGCTCCTCACCATGTGACCGCCGACATCCAGAGAACGACCACAGCCAGCGCTTGCACTTATAGCGCGCCTGCAACTATTGTGGAGACACGCAAGGAGCTCACTCAAGCAATCACAGAAGGGTCGGGCCCAATGCCTCTCGCACTGCTCGCTCTGGCCGTCGGCGCCTTCGGCATCGGCACCACCGAATTCGTGATCATGGGCCTGCTGCCCGAGATCGCCGCCGACTACGGCGTCTCCATCCCCACCGCGGGCCTGCTGGTCACCGGCTACGCGCTCGGCGTGGTCCTCGGCGCTCCGCTGCTGACCGTGCTCGGCACCAAGGTCAGCCGCAAGCGGATGCTGATGCTGCTGATGGGCCTGTTCGTGCTCGGCAACCTGGTCTCGGCCCTCGCCCCCTCGTTCGGCGTGATGCTCACCGGCCGCGTGGTCGCCTCGCTCGCCCACGGCGCGTTCTTCGGCATCGGCTCCGTCGTCGCCGCCGAACTGGTCGCCCCGGACAAGAAGGCCGGCGCCATCGCCACCATGTTCACCGGCCTCACCGTCGCCAACATCGTCGGCGTGCCGCTCGGCACCTACATCGGGCAGGCCGTCGGCTGGCGCACCACCTTCGCCATCGTCGCCGTGCTCGGCGTCGTCGGCCTGCTCGGCATCGCCAAGCTGGTCCCCGCCACGCCCCGGCCCGAGGGAGCCCACCTGCGCCGCGAGCTGACCGCCTTCCGCAACCCGCAGGTCCTGCTCGCCATGGCGATGACCGTGCTCGGTTTCGGTGGTGTCTTCGCCGCGATCACCTACATCGCCCCGATGATGACCAACGTGGCGGGCTACTCGGACGGCGCGGTCACCTGGCTGCTGGTCCTCTTCGGCATCGGGATGTTCCTCGGCAACCTGCTCGGCGGCAAGTACGCCGACCGCCGGCTGATGCCGATGCTCTACACCACCCTGGGCGGCCTCGCCGTCGTGCTCGCCCTGTTCACCTTCACCGCGCACAACAAGGTGCTCGCCGCCATCACCATCGTGCTCGTCGGGGCGCTCGGCTTCGCGACCGTCCCGCCGCTGCAGAAGCGGGTGCTGGACCAGGCGCACGGGGCGCCCACCCTGGCCTCCGCCGTGAACATCGGCGCCTTCAACCTCGGCAACGCGCTCGCCGCCTGGCTCGGCGGCATGGTCATCTCCGCCGGCCTCGGCTACACCTCGCCCAACTGGGTCGGTGCCGTCCTCGCCGCCGCGGCCCTCGGCCTCGCCTTCTGGTCCGCCGCCCTGGAGCGCCGCGCCCCGGCCACCGCGACCACCGCCGGCCCCGTCGCCACCGCGGTCGCCGCCCACCACTGACCTCCCTCCCTCCGGCTCCCCCTCACCTCAGGAGAACCAGCACCATGAGCACCACCGCCGTCACCCCGCTGACCACCGCCGACGCCGAGACCCTGATCTCCGCCGCCCGCGCCGCCGCCGAGGCGGCCGGGGTCCCGGTCAGCGTCACCGTCCTCGACGCCGGGGGCCACCTGCTCGCCTTCCGCCGCGACGACCGGGCCGTCCTCATCTCCGGCGAGACCAGCACCCGCAAGGCGTACACCGCGCTGCAGCTGAACGCCCCGACCGCCGACCTGGTCGACCTGGTCAAGCCCGACGGCCCGTTCCACTCGCTGCCGACCGCCCTCGACCGGCCGCTGCTGTTCATCGCCGGCGGCATCCCGGTCCACCGCGACGGCCGCCTCGTCGGCGCCATCGGCCTCGGCGGCGGCGCCCCGGAGCAGGACCACTCCTTCGCCACCGCCGCCCTCCAGGAACTGGCCCGATGAGCCGCACCCCGCGCGAGGTCTTCGCCGACCACGGCGGGCGCCTGGGCACCGGGGACCTCGACCACATCGCCGGGAACTACACCGAGGACGCCGTCCTCATCACCCCCGACGGCGAGTTCCGGGGCCACGACGGGGTCCGGCGGGTGATCGGCCGGCTGCTGGCCGACCTGCCGCGGGCGGAGTGGTCACTGACCCCGCGGTTCGCCGGCGAGATCCTCTTCCTCCGCTGGACGGCCGCCACCGCGACCCACCGGGTCGCCGACGGCACCGACACCTTCGTCTTCCGCGACGGCCTCATCAGTGCCCAGACCGTCCGCTACACCCTCACCAACCGCACCAACTGAAAGGCCGGTACCACCATGAGCACCCCCACCGTCCCCACCGTGAAGCTCAACAACGGCGTCGAGATCCCCCAGCTCGGCTTCGGCGTCTTCCAGGTCCCCGACGACCAGACCACCGCCGCCGTCGCCTCGGCCCTGGAGGCCGGCTACCGCAGCATCGACACCGCCGCGATCTACGGCAACGAGGCCGGCGTCGGCCGGGCCCTCGCCGAGGGCGGCGTGCCGCGCGAGGACCTGTTCATCACCACCAAGCTGTGGAACGCCGACCAGGGCTACGACGAGACCCTGCGCGCCTTCGACACCAGCCTCGCCAAGCTGGGCCTGGAGACCCTGGACCTCTACCTGATCCACTGGCCCACCCCGGCCCGGGACCTGTACCTCGACTCCTGGCGGGCCATCGAGCGCCTCGCCGCCGAGGGCCGGATCCGCGCCGCCGGCGTCTCCAACTTCCAGCCCGCCCACCTGCGGCGCCTGCTGGACAACAGCGAGCTCGTGCCGGCCGTCAACCAGGTCGAGCTGCACCCCGGCCTGCAGCAGGCCGAGCTGCGCGCCTTCCACGCCGAGCACGGCATCGCCACCGAGGCGTGGAGCCCGCTCGCCCAGGGCGCCGTCCTCGACGACCCGGCGGTCACCGCGATCGCCGAGCGCACCGGCAAGTCCCCGGCCCAGGTGGTGCTGCGCTGGCACCTCCAGCTGGGCAACGTCGTGATCCCCAAGTCCGTCACCCCGGCCCGGATCCGCCAGAACCTCGACGTCTTCGACTTCGAGCTGACCGGCGAGGACATGACCGCGATCGCCGCGACCGACCGCGGCCTGCGCACCGGCCCGCACCCGGACCAGTTCAACTGATCCTCCCGACGCCCCCGCACCCGTTCCGCACGGCCCCCGGCCCTCGGCCCGAGGCCCTCGCCCCCCGGCCCCCGGCCCCGGGCCCGGGCCCCGGAAGGATCCCTCATGACCTCCGCCCACCCCGCCCTCGCCCGTCTCGCCCCCGGCGACGGCCGGCTCACCCTGGGCCTCGAACTGCCCCTCGACAACGACTGGGGCCCCGAGCGCGGGCGCGCCGACCGCGCGGCCGGCCGGCCCTTCGGCGTCCCCGACCTCACGGCGCACACCGAGCGCGCGCGGCTGGCCGACCGGCTCGGCTTCGCCGCCCTGTGGCTGCGCGACGTCCCGCTCTACGACCCGCTCCAGTTCGGCGACGCCGGCACCGTCTTCGAGACCTTCACCCACCTCGGCCACCTCGCCGCCGTGACCGAGAACGTCGTCCTCGGCACCGCCGCGGTCGTGCTGCCGCTGCGCGAGCCGCTGCTCGTCGCCAAGGCCGCCGCCACCGTCGACGTGCTGTCCGGCGGGCGGATGATGCTCGGTCTGGCCAGCGGCGACCGCCCGGTGGAGTACCCGCTGTTCCGCCGCGACTTCCAGTCCCGCGGCACGGCGTTCCGTGAGGGCGTCGCGACCCTGCGGGCGGCCTGGCGCGGCGGGCCGCTGGAGCTGCCCGGGGTCGGCCTCGGCGCGGACCGGCAGCTGGAGGTGCTACCGCGGCCGGCGCACCCGTCCGGGATCCCGATCGCCGTGGCCGGCGGCGCGCAGCAGAGCCCGGACTGGATCGCCGAGAACGTCGACGCCTCCCTCAACTACCCGCGCGACCTGGGCGCGCTGCGGATCAGGACGCGGGAGTGGCAGGCGCTGACCGGCGGCGGCAAGCCGTACCTGACGCCCATGGTCCTCACCCTCCAGGAGGACCCGGACGCCCCGGCCAGCCCCATCCGGCTGGGCCTGAGCACCGGTCGCCACGCCCTGGTGGAGCACCTGAAGACGATGGCCGGGCTCGGCGTCGCCCATGTCTCGTTCAACCTGCGCCCCAACGACCGGCCGGTCGAGGAGCTGCTGCACGAGCTCGCCGAGCACGTGCTGCCGCACTTTCCGACGCCCGAGGCCTTGCATTAACCCGCGCATGCAACTATTGTTGGTGCATATAAGGAGCTTCCGCATCTAGTGGGAACCCCGAACCCCTTCACCCACCCTTCACTCCTCGCGGAGGAACTGTCATGTCCCTGAAGAACATCCTTCCCGGCCAGCTCGGCTTCGGCACCGCCC
>NZ_BAAAKJ010000453.1:19285-22264 GCF_039527695.1 Kitasatospora putterlickiae | reverse complement strand
CGACGGCCGCCTCGCGTCCGCCACCGGTTGGGTGGGCCCGGTCGGCGGGCGCTGGCCGGCCGAGCTGTGGCTCACCGACCTGGTGGACCTGCCGCCGGCCAGGCTGGTGCGGCTGGTCCGGCTGGCCGACCGGGTGGAGCGGGACTGCACCCGGGCCGCCGACCGGGTCGGGGTGCGGGACTTCGCCGGGCGCTCCTTCGGCGGCTGGCACCGGCACATCACGCTGGCCTCGGCGGCGCACGCGGTGGCGGTGCTGGCCGGCGGCGACGACCGGCCGTGACGACCGGCCGTGACGGTCCGGCGGCGTGCGGGGCGTCAGGCGCCCGGACCGCTACGGCCGTCACGGCTGTCGCGGTCGAGCAGCACCCGGCGCACCCGGCACAGCTTCAGCGCCAGCTGGATCTCGAAGGAGCGCTCGGGCTTCAGCCAGTCCGGCCCGAGCAGCTCGCCGATCCGCTCCAGCCGCCGCGCCACCGTGTTGGGGTGGACGTGCAGCCGCTGCGCCGCGTGGGTCGGGCTGTTGCCGGTCTCGAACCAGGCCTGCAGGGTCCGGCTCAGCTCGGTGAGCCGCAGCCGGTCGTAGTCCAGGACCGGCCCGACGGCCGACTCGATGAACCCGTCGATGTCGTGGTTGTCGGCCAGCAGGACGCCCACGAAGCCGAGTTCGCGGGCCGAGGCGGCGCGGCCGACGGCGCCCAGCGAGGTCATCGCGTCCAGGCAGCGCAGCGCCTCCCGGTAGCCGTGCAGCACCGAGGTCGGGTCGCAGACCGGCCCGGCCGCGCCGACCGTCACCGGCAGGCCGAGCAGCGGGGTGAGCTCCTCGGCGACCGCCCGGGCGGCCCGGCCCGGGTCGGCGCCCGGCAGCAGCAGCACCGCCCGGCCGTTGTGCACCCGCTTGAGGCCGCCCATCCGGTGGGCGTACAGGCCCGCCCAGGTCGCCGTCCGCCCGTGGGCCTCGCCCTCCGGCCGGGCGACCACCAGGACGTGCTCGGCGGACAGGTCGATGCCCAGCCGGCGGGCCCGCGCGGCCAGGTGCTGGGGCGGGCGCTGGGGGGTGCTGAGCAGTTCGTCGAGCAGCTCGTCGCGGACCGGGCGGGCCGGGGCGGCCGACCGCTCGCCCTCCAGCAGCAGGGCGATCGCCAGCGCCTGCGCGACGCTCCGGCAGGACTCCGCGGCCAGTTCGGCGCGCCGCCCGGACGGGCGGGCGAGCAGGGTGCCCAGGTCGGTGGAGCCGGCGCGGACCGGGGCGGCCCAGAGCGGCCCGGCCAGCCGCAGCGGGCGGCCGGCCGCGTGGGTGTCGACGGCGGTGGCCGCCACGGTCGGCTCGTCGAGCTCGGGCAGCTCGCCGGCCGAGGCGAGCACGGTGCCGTCGCTGGCGTACACCCGCAGGCCCAGGTCGAGCCGGCGGCCGTCGTCCCGGACCAGGGCGCGCGGGTCGCGGCCGGAGAGCGCCAGGNCCTCGGCGAGTTCACCGGACGGGTCCGCCTCGCCGCCGCCCGCCCGGCCCGGCGGTCAGGCGGGCGGCCGGGCGGACCGCTCCAGCAGCCGGGCCTTCTCGATCGCCACCCCGGCGAGGTCGCCGAGCGCGGCCATCAGCGAGATCTCGTCGGTGGTGAAGTAGCGCACCGCGCGCTCGGCGACGTACAGCGTGCCGAACGGGCGGGCGCGGTGGCCGAGCGGGACGGCCATCACGGCGCGCAGTCCCTCGGCGCGGATCGTCGCGTCGACCACCGGGCTGCGCCGGATCCGCTCGTCGGCGAGGTAGTCCGGGGTCCAGAACGGTCCCGGGTCGGACGGCACGCAGCCGCCCAGGCCGAAGCCGTCGGGGACGCCCTGGCCGGCCCGCAGCGACGAGCAGGGGCCGTCGGTGGTGCGGATCCGCACCGGCCCAGGCTCCGCGTCCGCGCCGCCCGGCTCGGCGGTGGCCAGACAGGACACGTCGGCGCCGAGCAGCAGCCGGGCCCGGCGGGTGATCACCCGCAGCAGGCTGTCCAGTTCGTACGGCAGGGCCAGGTCGCGGGCGGTGTCGGTGAGCGCGGCCAGCCCGGCCTCGCGCCGGCGGCGGCGCTGGGACTGGGAGCGGATCGACAGGCCGAGCTGCTCGATCCGGCAGAGCGCCTCCCGCTCCCGGGCGGACTCGCAGCCGCGCCGGGCCTGCTCGACCAGCTCCGCGACCTCGGCGGCCGGCGCCTCGCTGGCCAGCAGCTCCAGGACGTTGAACGCGATTGAGTCGGCCGACCGTCGCGTCATGACCTTCCCTCTCTCAGGCCCTCCTGGACGAAGGAGTGCGTGACGGCCTGCTGACCGGAAGGTATGCGCGGGCGGTTGGTCCCGTCAAGAACGGCTCCGGGGACGCGTGAGGGCCCCGCGCGGTGCTCGTGACGCCCCGTCAAAGTGCGTCGCAGTCAGCCCAGTCGGGCCGGCTCCTGATCGCCGGCGCGGCCGGCCGGGCGGCCCTCGACGGCGGCGTGCAGGCGCCGCCAGTGCTCGACCAGTCCGGGGACGCTCTCCTCCTCCAGTCGGTGGGCCGCCGCGTCGTAGTCGATGCCGAGCCGGGCCAGCCGGTCGAGCACCGCGCCGGCCGCCTCCTGCCGGCCCAGCAGGGTGTCGCCCTCCAGCCGGAGCCTTCGGGCCGCCGCCTCCAGCACCGGCCGGGTCATCGCGTGCGCGGTGCCCCAGGACACCAGCCCGGCCACGTACCGGGCCTGCGCGGCGGCCCCGCCCAGCGCCGAGTCGGTCCACAGCAGCCGCTGCGGGCGGGCCCCGGAGGCGCGCAGGGCGCGCCAGCGGCCGTCGCCGAGCCGGTCCTCGTACGCCCGGTACATCAGCCGCGCCGCCGCCTGGCCGGTGCGGCCGCGCAGCGCCGCGGCGTCCGGCCCGGTGATCGCGGCGAGCCGCCGGTCGATCTCCCGGTCCACCCGGCCGACCGGCAGCGAGGCCACCGAGGCGATCGCGGCCAGCGGGCGGGCGGGCGCCACC
>NZ_BAAAKJ010000453.1:11077-19267 GCF_039527695.1 Kitasatospora putterlickiae | reverse complement strand
CCGCTCCAGGCCGTCGAAGTAGGCGTCCACCACCTGGCCGTAGCGCCGCACCGAGTAGAGGCCGGTGGCGTGCACGCCGAGCCCGAGGCCCACGCAGTCGCGGATCGCGGTCAGGCCGGCGGGGGTGGCCGGGACCTTCACCAACAGGTTGGGCCGGTCCACCGCGCGGGCCAGTTCGACGGCCTCCGCGACCAGCGCGGCCGGGTCGTGGGCGAGCCGCGGGTCCAGGTCGGCGGAGACCAGCCCGTCGTGGCCGTGGGTGCCGCGGAAGACCCCGAGGAACTCCTCGCAGACCAGCCGCAGATCGTGCACGGTGGCGGCCCAGACCGAGCCCTCGGGGGAGACGTGGTGGTCCGCCAGCCGGGCCAACTGGTCGGTGTAGGCCGGGTGGTGGCTCAGCGGTCCGGCCAGCAGGGCCGGGTTGGTGGTGGCGCCGCGCAGGCCGGTGCGCTCGATCAGCCGGCCGAGCAGGCCCGAGGTGGCCAGATCGCGGTGGATCCCGTCCAGCCAGGGCGAGACGCCCTCGGCGATCAGCGGCCGCAGGTCTCCGGTGCGGGGGGAGGCGGCCGGCGGCTTCTTCACTGCGGGATCACTGCTCCTCGGCTCTGCGACGGTCCGCAAACGGGCCGTGGACCGAGGATAGGGAGCAATTCGTGCCCGGAAAAGTGAGTCCTTCGGTCAATGTCAGGTCGGGCGGGTGAACTCGGCGGCGGGTATTTGATGGAGTCCGCCGCCACCTGACGAAGTGCCGGGAACTCCGTTGGCCCCTCGGCCGCCCACGGTCAAGGATCGGGGGAACGCGCCGCCGTCCCTTAGGAGTTCGCCGCCGTGACCACGATTGCCGTCATCTATTACTCGTCGACCGGAAATGTCGCCAGGCTGGCCGGGGCGGCGGCGGACGCCGCCGGGAAGGCGGGCGCCGAGGTGCGGCTGCGCCGGATCGCCGACCTGCCGGACGACACCGTGGTCCCGGGCACCGAGGAGGCCGTCCGGGAGCTGCGGGTCCGTACCGCGGACGTGCCCGAGGCCACCCTGTCCGACCTGGCCTGGGCGGACGGCATCCTGATCGGAACCCCGGTGCGGTTCGGCCTGCCGGCCGCGCCGGTGCTGCGGTTCGTCGACTCGACGGCGCCGCTGTCGATCCCCGGCGGGCTGGCCGACAAGGCGGTCTCCGCGTTCACCTCGGGCTCGGCGCCGCACGGCGGCCACGAGACGGCGATCCTCGCGCTGCACAACGCGTTCTGCCACTGGGGCTCGCTGATCCTGGCCACCGGCTCCACCGATCCGGTGCTGTTCCGCCCGCACAACGGCAACCCGTACGGGGCCAGCGCGGTCTCCCGCAACGTGCCGGGCCAGGTGCACGAGGAGAACATCGCCGCCGTCGGGTTCCAGGCCCGCCGGGTGGTCCGGGTGGCCGGACTGCTCGGCGGCCTCGCCGACTAGCGGTCCGGCGGGTCCGCCGACCCGGGAGGGAGAGGACAGCGGGCCGCACCGGCCCGGGGCGGCGGCACGTGCACGAGCCTGTGCGACCCGCGGCCCAGCCCGCGCCAGGCGCTCGCCGTGGTGTCCGCCCGGCGTGCCTGAGCCGGGCTCCGCACCGCTGTGCACCACCCCAACCCACTCGCGGCCCGCGCCCCCGGGCCGCGTCCCCCAGGGAGGTCCGCACATGAGAAACAAGGTGGCATTCGTCACCGGCGCGGCGGGCGGCATCGGCGCCGCCGTGGTCCGGTTGCTGGCCGAGCGCGGCGCGCTGGTCGCGGCCGTGGACCGGGACGCCGAGCGCCTCGCCGGGCTGGCCGGCAAGCTGACCGCCGAGGGCCTCGCGGTGACGGCGATCCCGGCCGACGTCACCGACAGCGCCTCGGTCGAGGCGGCCGTCGAGGCCGCCGAGCGGCGGCTGGGGCCGCTCGACCAGCTGGTCAACAACGCCGGGGTGCTGCGGCTCGGCGAGATCCGCGACCTCGGCGACGAGGACTGGCGGACCACGTTCGCGATCAACGCTGAGGGCGTCTTCCGGGTCTCCCGGGCGGTGGTCCGGCGGATGATCCCGCGCGGGCGCGGCGCGATCGTCACCGTCGCCTCCAACGCCGCCCTGGTCCCGCGCACCGGGATGGCCGCCTACGCGGCCTCCAAGGCGGCGGCCACCCACTTCACCCGCAGCCTCGGCCTGGAGGTCGCCCGGTACGGCATCCGCTGCAACGTGGTGGCGCCCGGGTCGACGGACACCCCGATGCTCCGCGGGATGTGGCCGGACGCCGAGGCCGGGCGGGCCGCGACCCTCGCGGGGCTGCCGTCCGCGTACAAGGTCGGCATCCCGCTGGGCCGGCTGGGCCGCCCGGAGGACGTCGCGCACGCGGTGGCCTTCCTGCTCTCCGACGAGGCCGGGCACGTCACGCTGCACGCGCTCACGGTGGACGGGGGTGCCGGGCTCGGTGCGTAGCGACAGACCCTTCCCGCCGTCCCCGCCGTCCCCGCTGGACCGGGTGCTGGCCGCGCGGCCGCCCGCGTTCGCGCTGCTGCACCGGCCGGAGGCCACCGGTCCCGGCCTGGTCGAGCTGCTGCTCGGCGAGGTGTCCGCCCCGGCGGTGCTGGCCGAACTGCCGCTGTCCGACCGGCCGGCCGGCGAGCGGCACGAGCTGCTCGCCCTGGTCCCGTACCGGCAGATCGCCGAGCGCGGCTTCGAGGCCCCGGACGACGGCACCCCGCTGCTCGCGCTGAGCGTCACCGAGCAGGCCGTGCTGCCGCTCGCCGAGCTGCTCGTCCGCCTCCCGGACGGGCCGATCGAGCTGACCGGCGGCGGCTTCGAGCCCGGCGACGAGGAGTACGCGCAGACCGTCCGCCGGGTGGTCGCCGAGGAGATCGGCGAGGGCACCGGCGCCAACTTCGTGCTCAAGCGCTGCTACGCCGCCACGCTCTCCGGGGACGCCGTGGCCGCCGCGCTCACCCTGTTCGGCCGGCTGCTGCAGCGGGAGACCGGCGCCTACTGGACGTTCCTGGTGCACACCGGGGAGCGGACGCTGGTCGGCGCCACCCCGGAGCGGCACATCAGCGTGCACGGCGGGCGCGCGGTGATGAACCCGATCAGCGGCACCTACCGCTATCCGGAGCGCGGCCCGGACCTCGCCGGGCTGATGGCGTTCCTGGCCGACCGCAAGGAGGCCGAGGAGCTGTCCATGGTGCTCGACGAGGAGCTCAAGATGATGGCCCGGATCTGCCCGGGCGGCGGCCGGGTGGTCGGCCCCTACCTCAAGGAGATGGCCCGGCTGGCGCACACCGAGTACTTCATCGAGGGCCGCACCGGCCGGGACCCGCGCGAGGTGCTGCGCGAGACGCTGTTCGCGCCGACCGTGACCGGCGGTCCGCTGGAGTCGGCGGCCCGGGTGATCGCCAAGTACGAGCCAGGCGGCCGGGGTTACTACAGCGGGGTGGCCGCGCTGATCGGCCGGGACGCGGCCGGCGGGCGGACCCTGGACTCCGGCATCCTGATCCGCACCGCCGACATCGCGGCCGGCGGACGGCTGCGGATCGGCGTCGGGGCGACCCTGGTGCGGCACTCCGACCCGGGCTCCGAGGTGGCCGAGACCCGCGCCAAGGCGGCCGGCCTGCTCGCCGCGCTGGCGGACGGCGGCCGGGGCCGGTTCGCCGCGCACCCGGACGTGCGGGCGGCGCTGGCCGGGCGCAACCGGGGCCTGGCGGACTTCTGGCTCGCCGGGGAGGCCGAACGGGCCCGGCCGCGCGCCGGGCTGGCCGGGCGGCGGGTGCTGGTGGTGGACGCCGAGGACACCTTCACCGCGATGATCGGCCACCAGCTGCGGGCGCTCGGCCTGGCGGTGGAGGTCCGCCGGTTCGACGAGCCGTACGCGCTCGCCGGGCCGGACCTGGTGGTGCTCGGGCCCGGGCCCGGCGACCCGCGCGACACCGCGCACCCGAAGATCGCCCGTCTGCGCGCGGCGGTCCGGGAGCTGCTGGCCGCACGGCGGCCGTTCCTGGCGGTCTGCCTGAGCCACCAGGTGCTCAGCGCCGAACTGGGCCTGCCGCTGCTCCGCCGGGCGGTGCCCAACCAGGGCGTGCAGCGCGCGATCGACCTGTTCGGCGCCGCCGAGCGGGTCGGCTTCTACAACACCTTCGCGGCCTCCTGGGGCGGCGGGGCGGACGGGCGGGCGGGGTTCGAGGCGCCCGGCGTCGGCCCGGTGCGGATCGCCCGGGACGCCGCGACCGGTGAGGTGCACGCGCTGCGCGGGCCGGGCTTCGCCTCGGTGCAGTTCCACGCCGAGTCGGTCCTCACCCGTGACGGGGTCCGGATCACCGGTGATCTGATCGAACACGCGCTGGCATTGGCGCCGGCCGGTCGAATCGCGCCGGGGCGGCCGGAATTCCCCTGACGGATTGTGCACGTCCCTCAATCGTTCCACCCGGAAAAGGATGAGCGGAGCCGGAAAACCCCGGCGGAGCCACCGGAACCGACCCGAGCCACCGACAAGGAGAGATCACCGTGCTGGACGACGCCATGGTGGACGCGTACCTCGCCCGGATCGGCGCCGAACGCCCCGAGCGGGCCGACCTCGCCGCGCTCACCCGCCTCCAGGAGCGGCACGTGCTGTCCGTGCCGTTCGAGAACCTCGGCTACCACCTCGACGAGCCCGTCCACATGGACGAGCGGGTCCTCGACAAGATCGTCCGCCGGCACCGGGGCGGCGGCTGCTACGAGGTGAACCCGGCCTTCTCGTTCCTGCTCACCGCCCTCGGCTACCCGGTGGAGATCCTCCCCGGCCGGGTCCACCGCCCCGGCGGCACGCTCGGCGCCGCGCTGTGCCACCTCGCCCTGCGGGTCACCGCGGACGGCGAGCGGTGGCTGGTCGACACCGGCTTCGGCCGCAACAGCCGCCACCCGCTGCGGCTGTCCTCCCGCGAGGTCCAGCACGACCCGGACGGCGAGTACCGGCTGGCGGACGTCGAGGGCGGCGGCTTCGACGTGCTGCTCAACGACAGGCCGCTGTACCGGCTGGACGACCGCCCGGTGCGGATCGAGGACTTCCGCCCGACCCTCTGGTGGTACCGCACCGCGCCCGAGTCGCCCTTCCTCCAGGACGTGTTCTGCACCCTGCGCACCGAGGACGGCCGGATCACGCTCAAGGGCAACCAGCTCGCCACGCTGGCCGGCGGCGAGCGCGTCACCCGGGAGTTCGCCGGGGACGCGGCCGTGCTGGAGGCGTACAAGACCCACTTCGGGTTCAGCCTGGACCGGCTGCCCGCCCAGCCCGCGGGCGGCGTCACCGCCGGCGTCCAGACCGGATGACCCGCGCCATGGCCCCCGCGACCCCGCCGACCGACCCCGCCCGGCTGCCGGCCGTCTTCGCCGAGGCGTTCAACACCGGTGACCCGGCCGCCGTCGAGGCGCTCTTCGAACCCGGCGCCGCCTTCGTCGACCGCCCCGGCACCGTGCTCACCGGCGACGACCGGCGCGCCGCCGTCGCCCGCTTCCTGGCCCTCGGCCTGCCGATCCGGATCGAGCTGCGGCACTGCTACACCAGCGGCGACCTCGCCCTGCTGATCGGGGACTACCTGATCGAGGGCGAAGGCCCGGACGGCGGCCCGATCCGCTCCGAAGGCACCGCCACCGACGTCGCCCGGCGCGGCGCCGACGGCCGCTGGCGCTACGCCATCGACAACCCGCCCGGCACCGACCGCCTCCCCGAGGAGGGACCGCAGTGACCCCCGATCCGCTGCTCGACCCGCCCTTCGACGCCGACCCCGACCCGGACGCCTACCTGCGCGCCGCGATGCGCTGGCACTTCTCCCCGGAGACCGGCTCCCCGTTCTGGCTGTCCCGGGCCGGCTCGCTCGGCTTCGACCCGCTCACCGACGTCACCACCCACGCCGACCTGGCGAGGTTCCCCAACCTCGCCAACGAACTGCGCACCGCCCGGGTCGAGGACCTGCTGCCGCGCGGCTACGGCGGGCGCGCCGAGGTGGTCGGCGTCTACGAGAGCGGCGGCACCACCGGCGCGCCCAAGCGGGTCCTGCTGCTGCGCGACTGGCTGGACCGGCTGCTCGGCTGGTCCAGCGCCCAACTCGACCTGCACGGCGTGCCGCGGGGCGTCAACTGGCTGGTCGTCGGACCCACCGGACCGCACATGGTCGGCGACGTCATCAAGGCGCAGACCGCCCTGCGCGGCGGCCTCGCCTTCACCGTCGACCTGGACCCGCGCTGGGTCAAGAAGCTGATCTCGGCCGGCCGGGGCGAGGAGGCCGCCGCCTACGCCGAGCACATCGTCGACCAGGTCGCCTTCGTGCTGGAGACCCAGGACGTCGGCGTGCTGCTCTGCACCCCGCCGGTGCTGGAGCGGATCGCCCGCCGGGACGCCCTGGCCGGGCTGGTGAACGAGAAGGTCCGGGCGGTCAACTGGGTCGGCACCCAGCTGGACCCCGACACCCGCCACCTCTACCGCACCGAGGTCTTCCCCGGGGTGGTGCTCTACAGCGGCTACGGCTCGACCATGATCCTCGGCAACGCCGGCGAGCGCCCCGGGCTGACCGACGACGACCCCTGCGTCTACGACCCCTTCGCGCCGTACATGGGCTTCGACGTGGTCGACCCGGAGACCGGCCGGACGGTGGAGTACGGCGAGCGCGGCCAGGTGGTGATGCACCACGTCTCCAAGGGCCTGCTGATGCCCAACAACCTGGAGCGCGACCTCGCCACCCGGATCCCCGGGCCGCCCGGACAGCCGGGCGACTCGGTCGCGGACATCGCGCCGGTCCGGGAGTTCGAGGACGAGACGGTGATCGAGGGGGTGTACTGATGACGGATCTGCTGCAACTGGACGCGCTCGGCCCCGGTGCGCCCTACCGGGCCCGCCGGCGCACCGTGGTGGGCGACGTCACCGGCGCGCCGTTCGCCGAACTCAGTCTGGTGCCACGGCTGTTCGTCAACCGCGCGATGCGCGCCCTGCACGCCGCCGAGCCACTGCCGGCCGAGCGGCGGTCCGCCGCGCTCGCCCGGGCCGGGCGGATCTTCCTCACCGGGCGGATCGACGGCCTGGACCTCGCCGGCTACGAGCGGGCCGTCGCCCGGGTCTCCGGGGTGCCGATCGGGGTGGTCCGGGAGGCCGCGCGGGCGATCGCCGACTCCGCCGAGAAGGCCGGCTGGGCCGCCGGGCAGGCCCGCCCGGCCGGAGCGGTGGCCGACTGGCGGGAGGACGCCACGCTGACCGGCGGCGCGGTGTGGACCAGGCGCGGCGAGGTGTTCGCCGTGCACGCGGCCGGCAACCACCCCGGCCCGCACGGCCTCTGGCTGGAGGCGCTGGCGCTGGGCTACCGGGTCGCCGTCCGCCCCTCCCGCCGCGAACCGCTCACCCCGCACCGGCTGATCACCGCGCTGCGGCTGGCCGGCTTCGGTTCCGACCAGGTGGTGCTGCTGCCCACCGACCACGACGCCGCCGACGAACTGCTGGCCGGCGCCGACCTCGGCATGGTCTACGGCGGCGACGAGGTGGTCCGCAAGTACGCCGGAAGCACCGTGCTGCCGCAGGGCCCCGGCCGCTCCAAGATCCTGGTCACCCGGGACACCGACTGGCGCGGCCACCTGGACACCATCGTCGACTCGATCGCCCACCAGGGCGGCGTGGCCTGCGTCAACGCCACCGCCGTGCTGGTCGAGGGGGACCCGGCGCCGCTGGCGGCGGCGATCGCCGAACGGCTCGCCGCGCTGCCCACCCTGCCGCCGGAGGACGAGAAGGCGGTGCTCGCCGTGCAACCGGTCGCCGAGGCCCGGGCGATCGAGGCGTACCTGCTGCGCCGTGCGGCCGGCACCCGGGCCTGGCTCGGCGGGGACGGCGTGGTCGCCGAACTCGGCGACGGCAGCGCGGTGCTGCGCCCGGCGGTGCACCAGCTGGACCGGCCGGACGCCGAGCAGGCCGGGATCGAACTCGCCTTCCCCTGCGTCTGGGTGGCGCCGTGGAGCCCGGAGGCCGGGGTCGCGCCGCTGCGGAACTCGCTGGTGCTGACCGCGCTGACCGGGGACGACGCGCTGTTCGACCGGCTGCTGCGCGAGCCGGGCATCGCCAACGTCTACCGGGGCGACCACCCGACGTACTGGATCCGGCCGGGGGTGCCGCACGACGGCTACCTCGGGGAGTTCCTGATGCGGAGCAAGACGGTCATCCGCTGACCGGGCCGGGGTCCCGGGGG
>NZ_BAAAKJ010000453.1:1773-11055 GCF_039527695.1 Kitasatospora putterlickiae | reverse complement strand
CCCCCCCGACGGCGCTCAGTCCCGCAGCGCCCGGTCGACCAGGGCGCCGGCCGCGCCGGTGTACCCGGCCGGGTCGCACAGCGCGGCGACCTCCGCCGGGGTGAAGTGCCCCGCCAGCTCGGCCTGTTCGCCGAGCACCTCGGCCAGCGGCCGGCCCTCCCGGTCGGCGGTCAGCGAGACCTCGGTGAGCAGCTGTTTGGCCACCGCCTTGCCCAGCTTGGGCGCCAGCCGGGCGGCGATCCGCTCGGAGACCAGCTGCCCGCCGGTGAGCTCCAGGTTGGCCCGCATCCGCTCCGGGCGGACCAGCAGGCCCTCGGCCAGCTCCACCGAGGTGTGCGCGGCGCCGCCGGCCAGCCGCAGGCACTCGCGCAGCAGCTGCCACTCGGCGTGCCAGGCGCCGCCGGAGCGCTCGTCCTCGGTGACCAGGCACTGGGTCAGTCCGGCGGCCAGCACCGGCACCTGGAGCGCGGCGCTGCGGATCAGGGTGGACAGCACCGGGTTGCGCTTGTGCGGCATCGCGGAGGAGGCGCCGCGCCCGGTGACGGCCGGCTCGACCACCTCGCCGACCTCGGTGCGGGTCAGCGACTGCACGTCCACCGCGATCTTGCCGAGCGCCCCGGCGGTGAAGGCCAGCGCGGCGGCCAGGTCGGCCATCGGGGTGCGCAGCGCGTGCCAGGGCAGCGCCGGGCGGGCCAGGCCGGTCTCCGCCGCGAAGGCGTCCACCAGCCGGTCCAGGTAGCCGCTGGCCTCGACGTCCGGGTCCGGGCCGTCCAGCCGGGCGTACTCCAGGTAGCCGGCCAGGGTGCCGGCGGCGCCGCCGAGGGAGACCGGCAGGCCGTCGGCCAGCACGGCGGCGAGCCGGCGGTCGGCGTCCAGCACCAGGTGCCGCCAGCCGGCCGCCTTGAGGCCGAAGGTGGTGGGCACCGCCTGGAGCGCCAGGGTGCGTCCGGCCAGCACGGTGTCCCGGTGGTCGGCGGCCAGGGCGGCCAGCGCGCGGGCGGTGCGGTCCAGGTCGGCGCGGATCAGCGGCAGGGCCCGGGCGGCGACCAGCATCGCGCCGGTGTCCAGGATGTCCTGGCTGGTCGAGCCGCGGTGCACGTACTCGGCGGCGGCCGGGTCCTCGGCGGCCACCACCCGGGCCAGCGCCTGGACCAGGCCGACCACCGGGTTGGCGGTCTCCCGGCAGGCCAGCGCGAGCGCGCGGACGTCGAAGTGCCCGGCGCGGGCGGCCCGGGTGATCGTGGCGGCGGCGGCGGGGGGCACCGTGCCGAGCCCGGCCTGGGCGCGGGCCAGGGCGGCCTCGGCGTCCAGCATGGCCTGGAGCCAGGCGCGGTCGGCCACGGCCGCCTCGACCGGGGTGCCGGCCCGGACGGGGGAGAGCAGTCCGGAGTCGGTGTCCGCGTCGGTCGGGGCGGGGTGCTGGTCGGTCATACGACGACGCCTCTCGGTTCGGTCTCGTCGGTCTCGTCGGTGTTGCCGGGGTTGCCGGTGTTGCCGGGGTTGCCGGCCCCGCTCACGCTGAACGTCCGGGCGGTGCCGGGGGTGCCTCCGGTGCCGGCGCGGGGCGGCACGGGCGCGGCGGGCCACTCGGGGGCGGGGGAGAGCGCCAGCACCGCGCGGGCGATGGCGTCGGAGTCGCCCAGGGTCACCGAGTCGACGCCGGGGCGGATGCCGGCGGCGGTCACCCAGTGCACGGACTCGGTCGGCACGCCGTACGCGAAGCGGCGCGGGTGCGCCCGGCCGCGCGCGTCCAGCAGCCGGTAGGGCCGCTCGGTGACGGCGAGGCCGCCGGTCTGGTAGCCGCCGCCGGGCCCGCCGGGGATCCGGTAGGCGGCGCACTGCTCGGTGTCCAGCAGGTGGCGCAGCAGCGGGTCCTCGGTGCGGCGCAGGTCGGGTTCGGGCAGCCGGGCCTCGACCAGCACCGAGGCGCGGACCGGCGGGCCGGGGACGGCGGTGGAGTGCGCGGTGAACGCCGGGTCGACCGGGTCGATGCGGATCTCGGTGCCGGGGCCGAGGAGTTCCAGCACGCCGGCCTCGATCAGCGCGATCAGTTGCTCGATCCGCTCGACCGGCGGGCCGATGGAGAGGAAGGCGTTCAGCGGGGTGTACCAGCCGTCCAGGTCGTCCCGGTAGGAGGCGCCCTCGATGCCGCTGTGGTCGACCGCCAGCCGGATCTCGTTGCGCAGGTCGCGCAGCACGTCCAGGGCGGTCTTGAGCGGGCCGCTGAGGTTGCCGGCCCGGGCCTCGGCGACGTCCTGGCGCAGGTGGTCGAGCAGCCAGTCGCGGAAGTCCGCGCGGTCGGTGAACTCCCGTCCGGCGTAAGGCCGGGAGAGCCGGTCCCAGCTCCACCGCTCGGCCGGCGGGAGCCCGAAGGCGTCCAGGACCGCGGCCGGGTCGGCGGCGGTCAGGAAGCGGTCGGTGAAGGCCGCGCGCTCGGCGCCGCGGGCCTTGGCGGTGAGCAGCGTGCCGTAGTAGACGGCCTCCACCTCGCGGGAGACCAGCGGCCAGAGGTCGGTGGCGAAGCGCACCGGCTCGCCCCGCAGGGCGCGGTCGCGCAGCGCGGCGACCACCCCGGGGGTGAGCAGCCGCGGCAGGTGGCGTCCGTAGGCGCCCTTCTCGTTCTCGCCGCGCGCGTGGTACGGGACGCCGCGCCGGGAGGTGGCGTAGAGCCTGGGCTCGGTGCCGGAGGGGCGGTAGACCAGGGCGCCGTCCACCCGCTCGAAGTGGCCGCCCCGGCCGAGCGTGAACAGCGCCATGTGATCGAAGAAGTTGAGGCCCAGGCCGCGCAGCAGGACGCTCTGCCCGGGTCTGGTGGCGACCTGGACGTCGGCGGGGTTGGCGGGGGGGACGTAGTCGAGGTGGTGGATCCGGGCCAGGCTGGCGGTGCGCGCCTCGCGCGGGGTGAGCCGGGCCGGGACGTGGCCCTGGGCGAGCACGATGGCGTCCAGCCGGTTCAGCCGGGTGCCGTCCTCCAGCCGGACGCCCTGCGGGCCGCCGGGGAAGCCGTGCGCGTCGGCCATCGCGACTGCCCGTGAGCGGTGCACCCGGACGGTCACGGTGGGCGGGGCGGCGGCGGTCACGGCGCGGAAGGCGTCGTGCAGGTACTGCCCGTAGAAGGCGCGGGTCGGGTAGGTGTTCGGGCCCAGGTCGGCGGCCTCGGCCAGGGTCTGGTCGTCGTGGTGGGCCGGGTGGTCCGCGGAAGTGCCCTCCCGGGCAAGGGATTCGGCCCATTCGTACAGGCTTGGTCCGGGTTCGACCGGGCCCTCGATCCGGACGCTGTCGTCGGTGTACACGGTGATCTGCGAGGCCACCGTGTTCATCAGGAGGTGCCGGGACTGGTCGGTGCGCCAGACCCGGCCGGCGCCGGGGGGTGCCGGGTCCACCAGGTGCACGGTGACGGTGGCCCCGGTGGGGCTGCTTCGTTCGTTGGCGCAGAGCCTTTCCAGTACCGAGAGGCCGCGCGGACCCGCGCCGATGACGCAGATCTGGAGATGGCGATCGATCATGCCCACGGCTCGCCATCGTAGTTGTGGTGATCTGATGATGAAAAGGTCTTGACTCCGTGCATCCAGGCCACCCGCTCGTGCAGCCCGCCCTCGGAGAGCCCGCGGAGCAGCCGGTTGCGCGCCTCGGCGGCCTCGCCCGCCGGGTGCCAGAGCCTGATCGACTCCCGGGCGGCGCGCTGCACGGCCGCGGTGCGGGCGCGCCGTTCGGCGGCGAAGGTGTCGAAGGCCTCCGCGAGCGCGCCGGTGCCGTCGGCCAGTTCGCCCAGCAGCACCGCGTCCTCCAGCGCCTGGCAGGCGCCCTGCGCCGCGTAGTGCAGCATCGGGTGGGCGGCGTCGCCGAGCAGCACCACCCGGCCGTCGGTCCACCGCTCCACCGGGTCGCGGTCCACCAGCACCCAGGAGCGCCAGCCCTCGCCGAGCGCCAGCAGCCGCCGGGCGGCCGGCGCGGCCAGACCCGCCAGCTGTTCCGCGACGGCCTCCTCGGTGACCGCGACGTTGGCCGGCGCCTCGGTGGCGCCGTTGTCCCGGGAGGCGGCCAGGTTGAGGAGGGCCCCGCCGGCGATCGGGTAGTGGACGAAGTGGCAGTGCGGGCCGGTCCACCAGGTCACCGAGGCGGGCCGCCGCAGCTCCTCGGGGACGAGTTCCATCGGGATCACCGCCCGGTAGACGGTGATTCCGGAGATCCGCGGCGCGCCGTCGCCGAGCAGCCGGGCGCGGACCGCCGAGTGGATGCCGTCCGCGCCGACCAGCGCGTCACCCCGTACGGCCGCCCCGCCGTCGAGCAGGGCGGTGACGCCCGCGGCGTCCTGCCGGTAGCCGGTGACGGCGGTGGCGGCGCGCAGCCCGATCCGCTCCTCGGCGCGGCAGGCGCGCAGCAGCAGACCGTGCAGCTCGGCCCGGTGCACCACCAGGTACGGGTTGCCGAACCGCCGCCGGTAGCGCTCGGTGAGGGTCAGGCTGGTGACGTGCTCGCCGGTCACGCCGTCCATGAAGCGCAGCTCCGCCATGTGCACCCCGGCCGCCCGGACGGCGTCGCCGAGGCCGAGCCGCTCCAGCGCGAGGACGCCGTTCGGCGCGATCTGGATGCCCGCGCCGAGCTCGGCGAACTCCGGTGCCCGCTCCAGGACCACCACCCGGTGGCCGCCCCGGGCCAGCGCCAGCGCGGCGGCCAGTCCGCCGATCCCGCCGCCGGCCACCAGCACGGTCGCGGACGTGCCGCGGCGCCCGCTCACCGGACCGGTCCGTCGCCCTCGGCGGAGGCCAGCCGGCGGGCCAGCTCCAGCCGTTTGATCTTGGTGGTGGCGGTGGCCGGGAGATCGCGCAGCCGCCACCGCACCGGGTCGGCCATCGGCGGCAGGTCCGCGGCGGCGTCCCGCCAGGCGGCCGGGTCGAGCGGGCGGTCGTCCTTGGTGCAGACGACCGGGACCGGCCGGCCGTCCGGGCCGGGCACGATCACCACCTCGGCGAGCTCGGGGAGGCGGGCGAACAGGGCGTCCTCGGCGGCCAGCGTGGAGCCGAAGCCCTCGATGAGGTCCACCTCCCGGTCCAGCAGGTGCACGCAGCCCCACCGGGTGCGGTAGCCGACGTCGCCCATCCGCCACCAGCCGTCCCGGACCTGTCGCTCGTAGCGGTCCCGCTCGCCGAGGTAGGTGACGATCCGCCCGTCGCTGCGGACCTCGATGTACCCCGGACGGGCCGCCGACGGGGGCTCGCCGTCGCGGCTCACCACCCGGACGCCGGTGAAGCCGGGGAACGGCATGCCCACGCAGCGGCCGTCCGCGTCCGTCCCGCGCCGGCGGGAGAACGAGCGCACCACCGCCGGGCCGACCTCGCTCTGCCCGTACAGCTGGCCGAAGACCGGCGCGCGCCGCGCGGAGGCGCCCAGCATGGTCCGCACGGTGCGCGGGTGGATCGCGTCGAAGGTGGACGAGAACAGCTTGACGTTGGCCAGCGGGCGGCGCGGGTCCTTCGCCAACTCCTCCCATTCCATGAAGGAGTTGGGGTGCGCCTCCAGGATCCCGGGGCGCAGCCGGGCGAACAGCGCGGCGACGTGCGCGGGCTCCGAGTGCGCCAGCACCAGGACCGGGAAGCCGCGGAACAGCGCGATCGCCAGCGCGGTGACCAGCCGGGAGTGCACGAAGGAGACGTGGATCGCGATGGTCTCCCGCCGGGGGACGACCGGGCGCAGCACGGTGGCCTGCGGGCGGTAGCGGGCCTCCAGGGTGCGGCCGGTGTGCACGGCCAGCTTGGGCGTGCCGGTGGTGCCGGAGGTGTGGGTGATCAGCGCCGGGTGGTCGGGCGCCGGGGTGACCGGCGCGACCCGGGGTGAGCCGGCCAGCGCGGCCAGGGCGGTGGCGCCGGGGTGCTCGCCGGCCGCCAGCAGGACGCCGGCCGCCAGGTCGAAGACCTCGGCCGGCAGCTCCTCGGCGAGCTTGGCCGCGTCGGTGACCAGGAACGGTTCGCCGGTGCGGCGCACCAGTTCGGCGACGGTCGCGCCGTCCAGCTGGGGCGAGAGCAGCACCGGGACGGCGCCGATCCGGGCGGCGGCGCAGGAGAGCAGCGGGATGTCGAAGCCGTTCGACTTGTGGATCACCACCCGGCGGCCGGGGCGGACCCCGGCCGCCCAGAGCCGGGAGGCGTGGTCGTCGACCAGGTCGGCGAGTTCGGCGACGGTGGCCCGCCGGCCCAGCTCGGGGGCGATGCCGAGGTCGTGGTCGAGGATCACCACGTTGGCGCCGTTCCGGACGGCGGCCCGCTCGAAGAGCGTGCCCAGTCGGATTCCCCGGTTGGCTATGCGCTGAAGGAACACCGTTCCGCCCTCTCGATGGGGTCGCGGGTCGCTGTGCTTTCAGGATGTGCGGGGGATTTCAGGGGGGCGGCGGGTTCAGCCCTTCTCGACGACCCGCTTGATCCGCTCCAGGGTCGTCCCGAGGTCGGCCGCGACCTTCTCGCCCCACTCGGCGAAGAACCGGCGCCGCCCGTCCTCGTCCAGCCCGGCGGTGATGCCGCGGATCCCCTCGGTGGCGGCGCCCATCCGGAAGTGGTGCACCAGCACGCTGCCGCCGTCCTCCGCCGGTGCGACGTCGAAGGCCCAGACGCTGTCCTGGGCCCGCCCGGCGCTGTCCCGCATGGCCCAGCGGAAGGTCCGGCCGGGCTCGGCCGCGACCACCTCGGAGTGGGTGAACCAGGTGCCGCGGACCACCGGCGCCCAGGCGACCACGTCCGGGTCGCGCAGGTTCTCGCCGCGGAACACCGAGCCGACGGCGGCGGGTTCGCCGGACACCCAGTCGCCGCCGCGGCATTCCGGGCTCCACTCGCCGGACCGGGGGAGGTCGCTGACCACGGAATAGACCTCGGCCGGGGCGGCGGAAATCCTGATCTCGGCCCAGGAACGGAAGAGGGGAGCGATGTCCCCGGTGCTTTCGGCGGTGTTCCCGGTGTTCTCTCCGATGTCTCCCATGCCCGGAATCCTGGGCGGCGGCGCGCGGGAGGGTCAAAGCCGCGCCGACTGGTCCGTCAAGTCCGCCGTGGACCTGACGGACCAGCGGTCCGCTACTTCACTTCCAGGCCGAAGTGCAGGGCGGTGACCGCCATCCGGTGCGCGTGGTAGAAGCGGTGCGCGCCGTGGTTGACCGTCCCCGAGTCCAGTTCGATCCGCACGCAGCCGGCCGCCCTGGCCCGTTCCTGGAGCACGCCGAACAGCCGTCCGCCGATCCCCGCCGAGCGCGCCGCCGGCGCGGTGACCAGGTCGTCGACGAAGAGCAGCCGCCCCCGGCTGGTGGTCAGCACCCGGTGGGTGGCCACCGCCAGGCAGCGTCCCCGGTCGTCGTAGGCGGCCGTGAACACCAGGCCCTGGGCGTGCGCCTCGGCGGCGAAGGCGGCGAAGGCGTCCGCCCCGAGCGCCGGGCGCAGCGCCCGGATCAGCGGGGCGACGTCCCGGTGCAGCGCGGGCGTGTCCGGTGCGACGTCGACGACGGTCAGTTCCATGGTCCGTTCCCCCCGCGGATCGTGGCGACTGAAGGCGGTTGCAGCGTAGTGCCGAGGCTACCGCTCGGTGCCGTACACGGCGAGGAAGGCCGTCACGCCGTTGGCCACCAGCTCGGCGATCCGCTCGGCCGGCATCGGCAGCGCGCCGTAGAAGGTGGGCTGGGCGACGGCGAGGAAGGTCAGCAGGTTGAGCATCCGGGCGGCCTCGGCCGGGTCCGGCACCACCAGCAGCCCGCGCTCGGCGAAGTCGGTCATCCAGTGCGTCAGCGTCCGGTGGGTCTCGCGCGGGCCGGCCTCCTGCCAGGCCTCCAGCAGCGCCGGGCGGATGTGCAGCGCCTCGGCCTCGATGGTGCGCACCAGCGCCCAGTGCTCGGCGAAGGTGGTGAGCGAGTCGACCCGCTCCAGGCCGAAGTCGAGCAGATCGGTGCGCAGGTCGACGATCTTGCGCAGGTGGCGGTCGGCGATCCTGGCCTGGGTGGCGGCCACGGCGGTGGCGCCCTCCAGGACGACCGACTGGAACAGCTGCTCCTTGTCGGCGAAGTGGTTGTAGATGGTCCGCTTGGAGACGCCGGCCTCGGCGGCGATGGCGTCCACGCTGGTGCGGGTGAAGCCCTCGCGGCCGAACACCGTGCGCGCGGCGCGGGTGATCGCCACCCGCTTCTCCGGCATGCCGCGCTGGGCGGTGCCCGGGCCGGCGGCCGGGGTCTCGGGGGCGTCCGCGGGCCGCGGGTCGGTCTGGTCGGTCACGGGAAACCCTCCTTGCGGTGCACTACATCGTGTAGTTTACGGCACACTTGACGTGAAGCGGACTTGAAGTCCTACGCTCGGGAGACGTCCGGAAGCCCCAGGAGGGAAGCGTTCCATGGCCGTTCAGCTCAACCACACGATCGTCCCGGCGCGCGACGACGAGGAGACCGCCCGCTTCCTCACCGAGATCCTGGGCCTGGCCGCCCCGGTCCGCAGCGAGCCCTTCCTGGTCGTCCGGCTCGCCAACGACGTCGCGCTGGACGTGATGCGGGTCGGCGGACCGGTCCCCACCGGGCACTACGCCTTCCTGGTCGGCGACGAGGAGTTCGACGCCATCCTGGACCGCGTCCGGGAGCGCGGACTCACCTACTGGGCCGACCCGTTCCACCGCCACCCCGGCCGCGTCAACGACTGGTTCGGCGGGCGCGGCGCCTACTTCGAGGACCCGAGCGGCCACAACCTGGAGATCATGACCCGTGCCTCCGGCGACAGCCGGTGAAATGTACTGACGGGCCGTCAACTCCCGTACGGGGGGACCTGACAGAGATCCGATACGGACGGGATTGCTCCGCCCCCGGGCGGGTTAGCCTCCCGGCATGATCGAGACCAAGGGGCCGGTGCACCGGCCCGGAGACGCCGGCTACGAAGCCCGGCGGACCGGCTACAACCTCGCTTTGGACCACCATCCGGCCCTGGTGGTGTCCGCCGCCGACCCGGCGGACGTCTCCGCCGCCGTCCGGTACGCCGCCGCACACGGCCTCGCCGTCGCCGTCCGGGCCACCGGCCACGGGATCTCCGTCCCCACCGACGGCCACGTGGTGGTCGACACCGCCGGCCTGGACCGCGTCACCGTCGACCCGGCCGCCCGCACCGCCACCGTCCAGGCCGGCGTCCGCTGGCGCGAGGTGCTCGCCGCCGCCGCGCCGCACGGCCTGGCCCCGCTCAGCGGCTCCAACCCGGACGTCGGCGCGGTCGGCTACACCCTCGGCGGCGGCACGGGCCTGCTCGGCCGCCGCCGCGGCTTCGCCGCCGACCACGTCCG
>NZ_BAAAKJ010000453.1:0-1674 GCF_039527695.1 Kitasatospora putterlickiae | reverse complement strand
CGGCGGTGGCCAGGTCGACGTCGCTCATCGCGGCCGCCACGGCTTCGCCGCCGACCACGTCCGCCGCCTGGAGGTGGTCACCGCCGACGGCCGGCACCGCACCGCCACGCCCGACAGCGAGCCCGAGCTGTTCTGGGCGCTGCGCGGCGGCAAGGACAACTTCGGGATCGTCACCGAGATGGAGATCGGCCTCGTCCCGTGCGCCGGCCTGTACGGCGGCGGCCTCTACTTCCCCGCCGGCTCCGCGGCCGCCGCGCTGCACGGCTGGGCCGTCTGGAGCCGGACCGTCCCCGAGGAACTGGCCACCTCCGCCCAGCTGATCCACTACCCGGACCTGGACGCCGTGCCCGAGCCGATCCGCGGCCGGTACGCCGCCGTCCTGCGGGTCGCCTGGAGCGGCCCGGCGGAGCGCGGCGAGGAGTGGGTGCGGCCGCTGCGCGCCCTCGGCACCCCGCTGCTGGACACCGTCCGCGAGCTGCCCTTCACCGAGGCCGGCACGATCCACCACGAGCCGCCGTTCGCGCACCCCGCGTACGACCGCAACAGCGCGCTGCGCGAGTTCACCGCCGCCACGGCGGACGCCGTGCTGGACCTCGCCGGGCCGGACGCCGGCGGGCCGCTGATCGTCGAGGTGCGGCTGCAGGGCGGCGCGTACGCGCGCGAGCCGGCCGTGCCGAACGCGGTCGGCGGCCGGGACGCCGGGTACCTCGCCTTCTCCACCGCGATGATCGGCCCGGTCGGACTGGACGGGCTGCGCGCCGCGCACACCGCCCTGCACGAGCGGCTGCGGCCGTGGTCCACCGGCGGGACGCTGGCCAACTTCCTCGGGATCGACGACGCCGACCCCGCCACCGTGCGCACCGCCTACCCGGAGCCGGTCCACCGGCGGCTCGCCGCACTCAAGGCGGTCTACGACCCGGGCAACCTCTTCCGGCTCAACTTCAATATCCCGCCCGCCTCCTGACCCCCTTCCGACCTGCTCTCCTGCCCGTTCGGCCGGTCCGTCCGGGCCGGCCGCCGGCGTTCCCGGCAACGGTTCGCGGCCGCCGCGGGCTCTGGTGGGGCGAGGAGGTACTCATGGGAGCCAAGAAGGCCGAGCGGGACGCGGAGTTCAACGCGTTCGTGACCGGTGCCTGGCCACGTCTGCTGCGCACGGCGTTCCTGCTGACCGGGGACCGCTACCTGGCGGAGGACGTGGTGCAGACCGCGCTGGAACGGACCTACGCCGCCTGGGGACGGGTCACCCGGGCCGACGAGCCGTACGCCTACGTGCGCCGGATCGTGGTCAACGAGCACGCCCGCCGCTTCCGGCGCCGGGTGCCGGAGCAGCTGGTCACCGCCGTGCCGGAGCGCCCCGGACCGGACGGCCTGGAGCGGCTGGACGACCGGGCCGCCCTGCTGGAGGCGCTCGGCACGCTGCCGCCCGGACAGCGCCAGGCGGTGGTGCTGCGGTACTGGGAGGACCTGAGCGAGTCCCAGGCCGCCGCCGCGATGGGCTGCTCGGTGGGCACGGTCAAGAGCCAGGCCTCGAAGGGCGTGGCCAAGCTGCGTGGGCTCTCCTCACTCATCACCAGGACGAGCACCGGAGGTGCGGCATGAACCGTGACGGGACGCCCGTGGACGCGGCGGCCGAGGACGGCGGGGTCTCGGCGACCGCGCCGACCACCACCGGCA
>NZ_BAAAKJ010000452.1:0-3415 GCF_039527695.1 Kitasatospora putterlickiae | reverse complement strand
CCACGCACGGGTGGGGCACGGCGCTCGGGCTCGTGGTGGCGTAGTGGGTCAGTGCAGGCCGAAGACGTCCAGGATGCGGTCTGCCGCGAGTGTCGCGGTCAGTTCGCCGTCGCGGACCTGGCGTTCGAGGTCGGGGACGAGGCGGGTGACGTCGGGGTGGGCGTGGAGGCGGGCGAGGAGCTGGTCGTGGACCATCGCCCAGGTCCACTCCACCTGCTGGTCGCGCCGCTTGGCGGCCAGCGCGCCGGTCGCGTCCAGCACCTTGCGGTGCTGCTGGAGCCGCTCCCAGAGCACGTCCAGCCCGCTGCCGTCGCGGCCCGAGCAGGTCAGCACCGGCGGCGTCCACGGCGCGTCCGGGGCCTGCAACAGCCGCAGCGCGCCGGCGAGTTCCCGGGCGGCGGCCTTGGCGTCGGTCTCGTGCGGACCGTCCGCCTTGTTGACCGCGATGACGTCGGCGAGCTCCAGCACGCCCTTCTTGATGCCCTGCAGCTGGTCGCCGGTGCGGGCCAGCGACAGCAGCAGGAAGGAGTCCACCATGCCGGCCACCGTGGTCTCCGACTGGCCGACGCCGACCGTCTCCACCAGCACCACGTCGTAGCCCGCCGCCTCCATCACCAGCATCGACTCCCGGGTGGCCTTGGCCACCCCGCCGAGCGTGCCGGAGGTGGGGGAGGGGCGGACGAACGCGTTCGGGTCGACCGCCAGCCGCTCCATCCGGGTCTTGTCGCCCAGGATCGAGCCGCCGGTGCGGCTGGACGTCGGGTCGACGGCCAGCACCGCGACCCTGTGCCCGAGCCCGGTGAGCATGGTGCCGAAGGCGTCGATGAAGGTCGACTTGCCGACACCGGGCACCCCCGTGATGCCCACCCGCACCGCACCGCCCGCGTGCGGCAGCAGCATCGTCAGCAGCCGCTGCGCCAGCGCGCGGTGGTCCGGCCGGGTGGACTCGACGAGGGTGATGGCCCGCGCGATGTACGCGCGCGAGCCCTCCCGCACGCCCGTCGCGTAGCTGTCGAGGTCGATCGTCCGGGGCGCCATCGGATCAGCGCCTCAGAGCTCGTGACCGAGGTCGGCGGCGAGCGACTTCAGCAGGTCGTACGCGGCCTCCGGGATCACCGTGCCGGGCGGGAAGACCGCCGCGGCGCCCGCCTCGTACAGCGCGTCGAAGTCCTGCGGGGGGATCACCCCGCCGACCACGATGGTGATGTCCTCCCGGCCCGCCTCGGCCAGTTCGGCGCGCAGCGCGGGCACCAGGGTGAGGTGCCCGGCGGCCAGCGAGGAGACGCCGACGATGTGCACGTCCGCCTCGACGGCCTGGCGGGCCACCTCGGCCGGGGTCTGGAACAGCGGGCCGACGTCCACCGTGAAGCCCAGGTCGGCGAAGGCGGTGGCGATCACCTTCTGCCCCCGGTCGTGGCCGTCCTGGCCCATCTTGGCGACCAGGATGCGCGGACGGCGGCCCTCGGCCTGCTCGAACCGCTCGACCAGGTCCCGGGTGCGCTGCAGGGGGGCCGAGGGGCCCGCTTCGTCTCGGTACACACCCGAGATGGTACGGATCTGGCCGGAGTGGCGGCCGTACACCTTCTCCAGGGCGTCCGAGATCTCGCCGACGGTGGCCTTGGCGCGGGCCGCGTTCACCGCCAGGTGCAGCAGGTTGCCGTCCAGCGAACCGCCGCGCGAGGGCCCGGCCTCGGCGGCCCGGGTCAGCGCGTCCAGCGCGGAACGGGTGGCGGCCTCGTCGCGCTCCTCGCGCAGCCGGCGCAGCTTCTCGATCTGGCGGGCGCGCACCGAGGAGTTGTCGACCTTGAGCACCTCGATCTGCTCGTCGCTCTCCACCCGGTACTTGTTGACGCCGATCACCGGCTGACGGCCGGAGTCGATCCGCGCCTGGGTGCGGGCGGCGGCCTCCTCGACGCGCAGCTTGGGGATGCCCGCGTCGATCGCCTTGGCCATGCCGCCGGCCGCCTCGACCTCCTGGATGTGCTGCCAGGCGCGGTTCGCCAGGTCGTTGGTCAGCTTCTCGACGTACGCCGAGCCGCCCCACGGGTCGATGACCCGGCAGGTGCCGGACTCCTGCTGGAGCAGCAGCTGGGTGTTGCGGGCGATGCGGGCGGAGAAGTCGGTCGGCAGCGCCAGCGCTTCGTCCAACGCGTTGGTGTGCAGCGACTGGGTGTGGCCCTGGGTGGCGGCCATCGCCTCCACACAGGTGCGGGTGACGTTGTTGAAGACGTCCTGCGCGGTGAGCGACCAGCCGGAGGTCTGCGAATGGGTGCGCAGCGACAGCGACTTGGCGTTCTTCGGGTCGAACTGCTTGACCAGCTTGGCCCAGAGCAGGCGGGCCGCGCGCAGCTTGGCGACCTCCATGAAGAAGTTCATGCCGATCGCCCAGAAGAAGGACAGGCGCGGCGCGAACGCGTCCACGTCGAGACCGACGTCCAGCCCGGCCCGCAGGTACTCCACGCCGTCGGCCAGGGTGTAGGCCAGCTCCAGGTCGGCGGTGGCCCCGGCCTCCTGGATGTGGTAGCCGGAGATGGAGATCGAGTTGTACCGGGGCATCTTCTGCGAGGTGTACGCGAAGATGTCCGAGATGATCCGCATCGACGGCTGCGGCGGGTAGATGTAGGTGTTGCGGACCATGAACTCCTTGAGGATGTCGTTCTGGATGGTCCCGGCCAGCTTCTCGGGCGGTACGCCCTGCTCCTCGGCCGCCACGATGTACAGCGCGAGGACCGGCAGCACGGCGCCGTTCATCGTCATCGACACCGACATCCGGTCCAGCGGGATGCCGTCGAACAGCTGGCGCATGTCGTAGATCGAGTCGATCGCGACGCCCGCCATGCCGACGTCCCCGGTCACCCGGGGGTGGTCGCTGTCGTAGCCGCGGTGGGTCGGCAGGTCGAAGGCGACCGACAGGCCCTTCTGACCAGCCGCCAGGTTGCGGCGGTAGAAGGCGTTGGACTCCTCGGCGGTGGAGAAGCCCGCGTACTGGCGCACCGTCCACGGCTGGTTGACGTACATCGTCGGGTACGGGCCGCGCAGGTAGGGGGCGATGCCCGGGTAGGTGCCCAGGAAGTCCAGGCCCGCGAGGTCCTCGGCGGTGTACAGCGGCTTGACGCCGATGCCCTCGGGGGTGTCCCAGAGCTGCTCGTCGACGTCCTTGCCGGTGGCCTCGCGCCAGGCGGCGCGCCACTGGCCCTCGGTGACACCGTCGGCGGCGTCCGCGTCCAGCCCGATCGAGGTGAAGTCGGGGATCATCGGGCGACTCCGATCTGGTCGATCTCGTGGATCTGGTCGATCTGGTCGATCTGGTCGAGCAGGGAGGTCAGCACGGCGACCGCGTCGCCGCCCGCGAAGACGAACTCGTCCACGCCCGCCGGCGGCGTGGCGCCCGGCCGGCCGGCCAGCAGCACCCCCC
>NZ_BAAAKJ010000451.1:20563-22045 GCF_039527695.1 Kitasatospora putterlickiae | reverse complement strand
CGAACAGCCGCGCCCAGCACAGCCGCTCGCCGCGCGGCCAGTCCAGCGCCCGCAGCGCCGCCGACGCCGCCTCGTCGACCTCGCCGTCGATCCTGACCTCGGCCACGTCGTCCCCCGACCGCCCGCCGAGGAACAGCTTCACCCCGTGCGGCCGCCGCGCGCCCGGCCCGGCCAGCGCCGGCAGCAGCGCGGGCGCCAGCGCCGGAACCACCCGGTTCCCGGCCAGCCAGGCCGCCAGCCGCTCGTTGCCGAACCCGAAGACCGCCGCCGGCCCCTGGACGGCGTGCCAGCCGGGCAGTTCGGGGTGGTCGGCGTGGTCGGCGTGCGCGCCGCGGCCCTCCCGCAGCTCGACCAGCGCGGCCGCCGTGGTGGTCGCCCACATCCGCACCGCGTTGTTGAGCTTCTCCTCCTCGGTCTCGCCGAGGCCGGCCGTGCAGTCCCACACCACCGGCGCGTCCGCCCGGCCGAGCTCCATCGCCCAGCCGAGGTCGACGTGCCCGGCGCCCTCGCCGCCGGGGTGCTCCCGGACGGCCACCGCGACCGTCCCCGGGCCGCGCACCACCTCGCCGTCGACGGTGAAGCCCTGCCCGAGCCGCGCCATCTCCCGGACCACGCAGCGCTGAATGACGGCCAGTCGGTCCTGCGGGCGCACGGGGACTCCTCAGCTCACGGCTTCGAATCGTCTCGAACGCCATCTGCCATCGAACTGCTCTCGAACGCCGCCGAGGCTATCGGCCCGAAGGCCCCCCGGGAAACCGTCCGGGCGCCGCCGCCCCGTGCGGGCCCGGCGCTCCCGGCGCGCCGCCACCCTCGCGGAGATGACCGGTATGCACCATTTTGGGTAGCGAGAACCGCGCGAGAACGCGCGGGAAGCACCCGCTCCGCCTGGAGAACCCGCATGCCCCGCACCGCCCTGAGACCGGCGCCCGCCGCCCTGATCGCCCCCCTGGCCGCCCCGGACGCCGCGGGGCTGGTCGGCGAGATCGAGGCGTACCTCGCCTCGCTGCCCGCCCCCGCGCGCACCCCGGCGTCCTACGTCTGCCCGTACGGTTCGGTGCCGCGGCCCTGGCACGCCGGCCATCAGCCGCCCCGGGTCACCCTGCTCGACCGGGCGCTGCGCCGCCCGCCCAGGCCCGCCCCGGTCAGCGCCGCCGAGCACCTCGGCCTCGCCTCCCGCTACATCGCCGCGCACGGCTGGCTGCAGGGGGCGATGTGGGACGCGGCCGGCCGGGTCTGCCTGCTCGGCGCCCAGGCGGCGGTGCTCGCCCACGGGTTCGGCACCCCGGCCACCGTGAGCACCGCCCGGGTCCAGCTGATGGAGGTGCTGCACGCCACCGGCCGCCCGGTGAACTCCCCGGACGAGTTCAACGACCGGCCCGCCACCCGCCAGGCCGACGTCCACCGGCTGCTGGAGCGGGCCGCCGCCCGGGCCGCCCGGCTGGGCCTGTGAGGACGGCGGGCGCGGGACGGGGCTGACGGCCC
>NZ_BAAAKJ010000451.1:0-20527 GCF_039527695.1 Kitasatospora putterlickiae | reverse complement strand
ACCGGGGCCGTTCGCGGTGCGGAGCGGGCGACGAGAATCGAACTCGCGTGACTAGTTTGGAAGACTAGGGCTCTACCATTGAGCTACGCCCGCGTGATCCTCCGGCCGTCACCGGACGGAAGGTCGGGAACAGCGTACCTGGTCCGGTCGGCTGCGCGCACACCCGATTCGCGACGGGGCCTCGGAATATCTCGGCGATCCGGCGGGGCCCGGCGTGTACGCTTCCTCTCGGCACCACGGGGTGTGGCGCAGTTTGGTAGCGCGTCCGCTTTGGGAGCGGAAGGCCGTCGGTTCGAATCCGGTCACCCCGACCGTGCGCAGGGTCTCGCCCAGGGCGGGGCCCTGTTGTCGTTTTCCGCTCCGCTCCGGCATGGTGGGTGGTTGATTTTTCACCAAGCCTGGAGATCCCCCCATGAGTGCGACGAGCCCGAGCCGGGCGCGGATGAACCCCAAGATCGCGGTCGGCGTCGTCTTCGTTGCCTCGCTGTTCATGACGATCATGGACGGCACGATCGTCAACGTGGCCCTGCCCGCGATCGGCCGGGACTTCGGCACCGACCCCGCGGGGGTCGGCGTGATCAACGTCGGCTACCTGGTCAGCCTGGCGGTCTTCGTGCCGCTCTCCGGCTGGCTCGGCGACCGGTTCGGCACCCGCCGGGTCTTCCTGTACTCGCTCGCCCTGTTCACCGCCGCCTCGCTGCTCTGCGGCACGGCCGACTCGCTGACCTCGCTCACCCTCTACCGGATCCTCCAGGGCGCGGCCGGCGGCCTGCTCACCCCGGTCGGGATGACCATGCTCTTCCGCGCCTTCCCGCAGGAGGAGCGGATGCGGGCCACCCGGGTGCTGATGCTGCCCACCGCCGTCGCCCCGGCCAGCGGGCCGGTGCTCGGCGGCTGGCTGGTGGACGGCTGGTCCTGGCACTGGGTCTTCATCGTCAACGTGCCGGTGGGCCTCGCGGGGCTGGTCTTCGGCCTGCTCTTCCTGCCCGACTACCGGGCCGAGCGGGCCGGGCGGTTCGACGTGGCCGGCTTCCTGCTCGCCGCCGTCGGCTTCGGCGGCACGATGTACGCGCTCTCCGAGGGGGCGTCCGCGGGCTGGGGGAGCGCGCGGGTCCTCGCCCCGGCGCTCGCCGGACTGCTCGCCCTCGCCGCCCTGGTCGCGGTCGAGCTGCGCCGCCCCGATCCGATGCTCGACCTGCGGCTCTTCCGGGACCGGATCTTCCGCACCGTCAACCTGCTGTCGCTGTTCTCCGGCGCGGCCTTCCTCGGCATGCTCTACCTGTTCCCGCTGCTGATGCAGGACGCGCTCGGCATGGACGCCCTGCACAGCGGGCTGATGGTGTTCCCCGAGGCGCTCGGCGTGATGCTCGCCTCCCAGGTGTCGGCCCGGCTCTACCCGAGGATCGGCCCGCGCCGGATGCTCGCCGCCGGGTCCGCCGTGGTGGCCGGCTGCCTGGCGCTGATGGCCACGATCGGCCCGGAGAGCAACCTCTGGGCCGTGCGCGGGCTGCTCTTCCTCACCGGCTACGCGATGTCGCACGTCTTCATGCCGAGCCAGACCGCGGCCTTCGCGACCGTCCCGGCGGCCTCCACCGGCGCCGCCTCCACCCTCTACAACGCCCAGCGCCAGATCGGCTCGGCGCTCGGCGTGGCCGTGCTCGGCACCGTGCTGACCGCCGTCGGGCCGCTCGCCGCGGACGCCTCGGGTACGCCCGTGGCGAACCTCACGGCCTACCGCGCGGCCTTCCTGACCGCGGCCGGGCTGGCCCTGCTCGCGGCCGTGATCGCGCTGCGGGTGCGGGACTCCGACGCCGCCGTGACCATGCGCCCGGCGCCGGTGCCCGGCGTCGGGGGGGAGGACGGCGGGCCCGCCCCNNNNCGCCGCCGACGCCTCCGGGGGCGCCCCGGCCGGCGCGTCCGGACCGGCCGCGAAGAGCGCCGGGAAGGCCTGAGCGGGCCCGGACGGCGGCGTCCTGGCGTCCGCCTTTCGTGGTACCGGTAGGATGGGGCGCTGGCGGTAGTCCCTGTGGCGTACACCCAGGTCAACCGCACGAGGGCGAGGAGTCACGCTCACCGTCCACCCCCCACGGGAGATGCAGCTCCAACCGCCCATCGCCCGTCTCGCCCGACCCGCCCGCAACCGGCCTAGGCCGGCGGCCCGGGGACGGCGGAGGCAACCTGACCGCAAGCCCATAGGAGACCTAACCGTGAAGAGCGCCGTCGAGACTCTGAACCCGACCCGGGTTCGACTCACCGTCGAGGTGCCCTTCGAGGAGCTCAAGCCCAGCCTCGACGCGGCGTACGACAAGATCAAGAAGCAGGTCCAGGTCCCGGGCTTCCGCAAGGGCAAGGTGCCGAACCGGATCATCGACCAGCGCTTCGGCCGTGGTGCCGTGCTGGAGGAGGCCGTCAACGACGCCCTGCCGCGCTTCTACACCCAGGCCGTCGACGAGGGCAAGATCGAGGTCCTCGGCCAGCCCGACATCACCAACATCGAGGGTGTCGAGAACCTCGCCGACGGTGGCGACCTGAAGTTCACCGCCGAGGTCGACGTCCGCCCGGAGATCACCCTGCCGGAGTTCTCGACCATCGAGGTCACCGTCGACCCGATCGCGGTCACCGACGAGGACGTCGCCAAGTCCCTGGAGCAGCTGCGCGAGCGCTTCTCCTCGGTCAAGGACGTCGAGCGCGCCGCCGCCGAGGGCGACATCGTGGTCGTCGACCTGGAGGCCAAGGTCGACGGCGAGGTGCCGGAGGACGGCACCGCCGCCGGCGTGAGCTACGAGATCGGCTCGGGCCGTCTGATCGACGGCATCGACGAGGCCGTCGTCGGCCTGGAGGCCGGCGCCACCGCCACCTTCACCACCGAGCTCAAGGGTGGCACCCAGGCCGGCAAGAGCTCCGAGGTCACCGTCAAGGTCACCGCCGTCCAGGAGAAGGAGCTGCCCGAGCTGGACGACGAGTTCGCCCAGCTGGCCAGCGAGTTCGACACCCTGGAGGACCTGAAGGCCGACTCCCGCAAGCGCCTGGAGCGCATGAAGGAGTACGACCAGGCCACCCAGGCCCAGGAGAAGGTGCTGGACGCGCTGCTCGGCCTGGTCGAGATCGAGTTCCCGGAGAAGCTCCTCAAGGACGAGATCGAGACCCGCAAGCACAACCTCGAGCACCACCAGCTGGAGCCGATGGGCCTCACCCTGGCGAGCTACCTGGAGACCCAGGGCAAGTCGGAGGAGGAGTACCTCGGGGAGCTTGAGGAGCAGGCGAAGAAGGGCATCAAGACCCAGTTCGTCCTGGACCAGATCGTGGCCGACGAGGAGCTCAACGTCTCCCAGGAGGAGCTGACCGAGCACCTCATCCGCCGTGCGGCCGGCTCGGGCCTGACCCCGGACCAGTTCGCCCAGCAGGTCGTCCAGGGCGGTCAGGTTCCGCTGCTGGTCGGCGAGGTCGCCCGCGGCAAGGCGCTGGCCACCGTGGTCGAGGCCGCCAAGGTCGTCGACACCGAGGGCAACGAGATCAACTTCGACGACGACGAGGCCGACGAGTCGGCCGAGACCGTCGAGGCCCCGGCCGCCGAGGCCGAGGCCGAGGAGAAGACCGAGGCCTGACCGCCTCGCTCGCCCTGAGGCGTGAGCGCGGGCCCGGACGCCGTAAGGCGTCCGGGCCCGCGCCGTTCCCGGCCCGTTCCCGCCCGCTCGCCGCTCCGGGCGCGAACCCTGCGCTCACAGCGAACAGTTCTGCGTGAGGGATTCAGCGGCCCGGCCTGCGCGTTAGGGTCCATGGACAGCAACAATCACGACGTGATACCCGGAAGCTGTGCGACATCGTGACGGCCGTGGAGCGACCGTCCAAATCGACTGAGCAGGTGGCTAAGTGACGTACCCGCAGATGCAGATGCCCGGCCCGATGGCGCCGCACGCCGCCGCTGGTGACGTGCTGGGCGGCCTCGGCGACCAGGTCTACAACCGGCTGCTCAACGAGCGGATCATCTTCCTCGGCCAGCAGGTCGACGACGACATCGCCAACAAGATCACCGCCCAGCTGCTGCTGCTGGCCGCGGACCCGGACAAGGACATCTTCCTCTACATCAACTCCCCGGGCGGCTCGATCTCGGCCGGCATGGCGATCTACGACACCATGCAGTACATCAAGAACGACGTCGTCACCATCGCGATGGGCATGGCCGCCTCGATGGGCCAGTTCCTGCTGACCGCCGGCGCCAAGGGCAAGCGCTTCTCGCTGCCGAACGCCAACATCCTCATGCACCAGCCCTCCGCCGGCCTCGGCGGCTCGGCCACCGACATCCGGATCCAGGCGGAGCAGCTGCTGCGCACCAAGAAGCGGATGTCCGAGCTCATCGCGTTCCACAGCGGCCAGTCCTTCGAGCAGATCACCCAGGACTCCGACCGTGACCGCTGGTTCACCCCGGAGGAGGCCCTGGAGTACGGCCTGATCGACGCGATCATGCACAGCGCCGCGGACGTCCCCGGCGGCGGCGGCACCGGCGCCTGAGCCCCGGCCCGGGCCCACGAGACCACAGCCACAACGCTCCGGAGGACCAGAACACCCATGAACATCCCCAGCCTGTCGGCCGCCAAGGCCCGCGTCGAGGACATGCGCGCCGAGGGCCGCTACATCGTCCCGCGCTTCGTCGAGCGGACCTCGCAGGGCATCCGTGAGTACGACCCGTACGCCAAGCTGTTCGAGGAGCGCATCATCTTCCTCGGCTCGCAGGTGGACGACGTGTCGGCCAACGACATCATGGCGCAGCTGCTGTGCCTGGAGTCGATGGACCCGGACCGCGAGATCCAGATGTACATCAACTCGCCCGGCGGCTCGTTCACGGCCCTGACGGCCATCTACGACACCATGCAGTACGTCAAGCCGGACATCACCACCGTCTGCATGGGCCAGGCGGCCTCGGCGGCGGCCGTGCTGCTGGCGGCGGGCACCCCCGGCAAGCGGATGGCGCTGCCGAACGCCCGGATCCTGATCCACCAGCCCTACACCGAGACCGGCCGCGGCCAGGTCTCCGACCTGGAGATCCAGGCCAAGGAGATCTTCCGGATGCGCGAGCAGCTGGAGGAGATGCTGTCCAAGCACTCCAACAAGTCGGTCGAGCAGGTCCGCGACGACATCGAGCGCGACAAGATCCTCACGGCCGAGGAGGCCGTCGAGTACGGCCTGGTCGACCTGGTCATCTCGACCCGCAAGGCCTCGCTGACCTCCTGAGGCGGCACCCCCTCCCGGCCCGTCCTCGGGCGGGGAGGGACCGGGGGCGGGGCGCGCGACCGGCTCGCGCGTCCCGCCCCCGGCGCACCGGCGGCTGCTCCGACGGCATCTGTTCGGTATCAATTCGCCCAGGGCGTAGGGCAGACCCGGCGAAGAGGGCGGAATCGGCGGCTCGGCAGAGTACCGTCGGATAGCGAGACCGATCGCCGTCGGGCGTCGACGGTCCACAGCACCAGGCCCCGGAACTCCCGCGGGGCCCCTGGCGAAGGGGAAGCACCTCGTGGCACGCATCGGAGACGGTGGCGACCTGCTCAAGTGCTCGTTCTGCGGCAAGTCGCAGAAGCAGGTGAAGAAGCTGATCGCCGGCCCAGGCGTGTACATCTGCGACGAGTGCATCGACCTGTGCAACGAGATCATCGAGGAGGAGCTCGCCGAGACCTCCGAGGTGCGCTTCGAGGAGCTCCCGAAGCCCCGCGAGATCTACGAGTTCCTGGACCAGTACGTGGTCGGCCAGGACCTCGCCAAGAAGGCCCTGTCGGTGGCCGTCTACAACCACTACAAGCGGGTCCAGGCCGGTGAGGCCGGCCGCAGCGGCGGCAACGGCCGCGAGGACGCCATCGAGCTGGCGAAGTCCAACATCCTGCTGCTGGGCCCGACCGGCTCCGGCAAGACGCTGCTGGCCCAGACCCTGGCCCGGATGCTGAACGTGCCGTTCGCGATCGCCGACGCCACCGCGCTCACCGAGGCCGGGTACGTCGGCGAGGACGTCGAGAACATCCTGCTCAAGCTGATCCAGGCGGCCGACTACGACGTCAAGAAGGCCGAGACCGGGATCATCTACATCGACGAGATCGACAAGGTCGCGCGCAAGAGCGAGAACCCGTCGATCACCCGGGACGTCTCCGGCGAGGGCGTGCAGCAGGCGCTGCTGAAGATCCTGGAGGGCACCACCGCCTCGGTGCCGCCGCAGGGCGGGCGCAAGCACCCGCACCAGGAGTTCATCCAGATCGACACCACCAACGTGCTGTTCATCGTGGGCGGCGCGTTCGCGGGCCTGGAGCGGATCATCGAGGGCCGGGCGGGTGCCAAGGGCATCGGCTTCGGCGCGAACATCCGCTCCAAGCGGGAGCTGGACGCCAGCGACCACTTCCGTCAGGTGATGCCGGAGGACCTGGTCAAGTTCGGCATGATCCCGGAGTTCATCGGCCGCCTCCCGGTGATCACCAGCGTGCACAACCTGGACCGCGAGGCGCTCCTGCAGATCCTCACCGAGCCGAAGAACGCGCTGGTCAAGCAGTACCGCAAGCTCTTCGAACTGGACGGCGTGGAGCTGGAGTTCTCCCGGGACGCGCTGGAGGCGATCGCCGACCAGGCGATCCTGCGCGGCACCGGCGCGCGCGGTCTGCGGGCCATCATGGAGGAGGTGCTGATGTCCGTGATGTACGAGGTGCCCTCGCGTCAGGACGTCGCCCGCGTGGTGGTGACCGGGGACGTCGTCTCCAAGCACGCCATCCCGACCCTGGTTCCGCGCGACATGATCAAGCGGGAGCGGCGCGAGAAGAGCGCCTGACCCTTTCCGCCCGGGCACGACGAGGGCCCCGGTACCGCCTGAGTGGCGGCGCCGGGGCCCTCGGCCTTGCGGCCGCTCGCGCGGCCGCCTCCGTGCCGGCTACTTCGGGAGCTCGGCGGCGGCGCGCAGCGCGCGGGTGTCCGCGGCGAGCCTGTCGAGGTCGGGGCGGCCGCCCTCCTCGGGCGGCGGGCTCATCACCAGGACCAGGCTGCTGGAGTCGGCCCAGGCGCAGACGCCCAGGTCGGTGCCCTCCTGGGTGGCGACGCCGCAGTCCATGCTGCCGCCCTTGGGGCCGGGGTCGACCGGGTGCCGGTCGCTGACCGTGGTGCCGTCGGACTGCAGGCCCTTGAACATGGCGTTGAGCTCGGTCTTCGGGGCGAGCACCTTGCCGTAGCCGCCGAGCACCACGAGCTTCGGGTCCTCGGCGGAGTCCTGGTAGACGGCGCTGACGCCGGTCGGGTGCCAGGAGCCGTCGCCCTTGCCGAGCTCGGAGGTGATGGCCTCCTCCATCTGCCGGGCGACCTCGTTGTTCTCGTCCCTGGTGAGGCCGTTGAAGGTGGCCGGCAGGACGATCTTCTGGGTGCCGGCGTTGGAGGTGATGTCGAAGACGAAGTACGCGACCGCGCCGCCGATCAGGGCCAGCACGAGCACGAAGACGCCGATGAGGACGCCGAGGGTGCGCCGGGAGCGGCGCGGCGGCGGGGCGGCGGGGAACGCGCCGTACGGGGCGTAGCCGGGCGGCAGGGGCTGGCCGGGCTGCGGCGGGACGGCGCCGTAGGGCGGAGGGGCCTGCGCGGGCGCGGGCGGGCCGGGGTGGGGCTGCGCGCCGTACGGCTGTCCGCCGTAGGGCTGCCCGCCGGGCGGCGGCGGGGGCGGGGCGCCGTAGGGGTTCTGCTCGGTCACGGAGGCCCTTCCTGGGACGGTGGTGCCGGGCTTGTACGAAGGCTCGGACGAATGTCCGGCACGTTATCGCACCGGCCCGTCACCCGGACGGGAATACCTCCGGGGGGTCCGCGCCGGGCCGCCGCGGTGTCCGGGGGGTGAAAGCCGTTCGTGACCCGGTTCCCGGGTTACGTAAACTGTCCGTCGTGACCGACACCACGAACCAGCGCCCCGTGAGCACGCACGCCGGGGACGAAGCAGCCACCCTCCCGACGACCTTCGCCCCGGCGGAGGTAGAGGGCGAGCTGTACGAGCGCTGGGTAGAGCGCGGTTACTTCACCGCCGACGCCACGAGCGACAAGCCCCCGTACACCATCGTCATCCCGCCGCCGAACGTCACCGGCGCGCTGCACCTGGGCCACGCCTTCCAGCACACGCTGATGGACGCGCTGACCCGCCGCAAGCGCATGCAGGGCTTCGAGGCGCTCTGGCTGCCCGGCATGGACCACGCCGGCATCGCCACCCAGAACAAGGTCGAGCAGCAGCTCGCCGAGTCCGGCCTCTCCCGCCACGACCTGGGCCGCGAGGCCTTCGTCGAGAAGGTCTGGGAGTGGAAGGAGAACTACGGCGGGCGGATCCTCGGCCAGATGCGCCGCCTCGGCGACGGCGTCGACTGGTCGCGCGAGCGCTTCACCATGGACGAGGGCCTGTCGCAGGCCGTCCAGACCATCTTCAAGCGGCTCTTCGACGACGGCCTGATCTACCGCGCCGAGCGCATCATCAACTGGTGCCCGCGCTGTCTCACCGCGCTGTCCGACATCGAGGTGGAGCACGAGGAGGTCCCCGGCGAGCTGGTCTCGATCCGCTACGGGGACGGCGAGGACTCGATCGTCGTCGCCACCACCCGGGCCGAGACGATGCTGGGCGACACCGCGGTGGCGGTCCACCCGGACGACGAGCGCTACCGGCACCTGGTCGGCCGCACCATCAAGCTGCCGCTGACCGACCGGGAGATCCCGGTGGTCGCGGACGAGCACGTCGACCCGGAGTTCGGCACCGGCGCCGTCAAGGTGACCCCGGCGCACGACCCCAACGACTTCGCCATCGGCCAGCGCCACGAGCTGCCGAACCTGAGCGTGATGGACGAGCGCGGCACGATCACCGTGCACGGCCCGTTCCTCGGCCTGGACCGGCTGGAGGCCCGCTCGGCCGTCGTCGGCGCGCTGCGCGAGCAGGGCCGGATCGTCGCCGAGAAGCGCCCGTACATGCACGCCGTCGGCCACTGCTCGCGCTGCCACACGGTGGTCGAGCCGCGGCTGTCGCTGCAGTGGTGGGTCAAGGTCGAGCCGCTCGCCAAGGCGGCCGGCGACGCGGTGCGCGACGGCGCGGTGGAGATCCACCCGAAGGAGCTGGAGCGCCGCTACTTCGACTGGGTCGACAACATGTACGACTGGTGCATCTCGCGCCAGCTGTGGTGGGGCCACCGGATCCCGGTCTGGTACGGCCCGGACGGCGAGGTCGTCTGCGTCGGACCGGACGAGCAGCCGCCGTCGGGCGAGGGCTGGCACCAGGACCCGGACGTCCTGGACACCTGGTTCTCCTCCGGCCTGTGGCCGTTCTCCACGCTCGGCTGGCCGGAGAAGACCGCGGACCTGGAGCGGTTCTACCCGACCGACGTCCTGGTCACCGGCCACGACATCATCTTCTTCTGGGTCGCCCGGATGATGATGTTCGGCCTGTACGCGATGGACGGCCAGGCGCCGTTCAAGACGGTCGCCCTGACCGGTCTGGTCCGCGACGAGTTCGGCAAGAAGATGTCGAAGTCCTCCGGCACCGCCGTCGACCCGCTGGACTGGATGGACGCCTACGGCGCGGACGCCGTGCGCTTCACCCTGGCCCGCGGCGCCAACCCGGGCGCCGACGTGCCGATCGGCGAGGACTGGGTCAAGGGCTCGCGCAACTTCTGCAACAAGATCTGGAACGCGACCCGGTTCGCGCTGATGAACGGCGCGACCGTGGACGGCCCGCTGCCCGGGCCGGAGCGGCTGACCGCGGTGGACCGCTGGATCCTGTCGCGGCTGAACGCGACCGTGGCCGAGGTCGACGCGCTGTACGACGACTACGAGTTCGCCAAGGTCTCGGACGCGCTCTACCACTTCGCCTGGGACGAGGTGTTCGACTGGTACGTCGAGCTCTCCAAGACCACCCTGGCCAAGGGCGGCGCGCAGGCCGAGGCCTCCCGCCGGGTGCTGGGCGAGGTCCTGGACGTCACCCTGCGGCTGCTGCACCCGGTGGTGCCGTTCGTCACCGAGGCGCTGTGGACGACGCTGACCGGCGCCGAGTCGGTGGTCGTCGCCGACTGGCCGAAGGACGGCGGCTTCCGGGACGCCGCGGCCGAGGCCGAGGTCGCCACGCTGCGGCAGGTGGTCACCGAGGTCCGCCGGTTCCGTTCGGACCAGGGCCTGCAGCCGGCCCAGAAGGTGCCGGCCCGCCTGGAGCTGGACGGCACCGTGCTGGCCGTCCACGAGGACGCGATCCGCTCGCTGCTGCGGCTGACCGTGCCGGAGGAGGGCTTCGCGGCCACCGCCTCGCTGCCGGTCGCCGGTGCCACCGTGGCGCTGGACCTGTCCGGCACGATCGACGTCGCGGCGGAGCGCAAGCGCCTCGCCAAGGACCTCGCGGCGGCCGAGAAGGAGCAGGCCCAGTGCGGCGCCAAGCTCGGCAACGAGGCCTTCCTGGCCAAGGCGCCGGACGACGTGGTCGCCAAGATCCGGGGCCGCCAGGAGGCCGCCGAGGCCGACATCGCCCGGATCACCGCCCAGCTCGCGGCGCTGCCGCAGGGCTGACGCGCCGACGGTTCCCCGGAGCCGCATCCCGCCGACGCGGGGTGCGGCTCCGCCGCTTTTCCGGAGGTCGGAAAATCAGGCGGCCCAATAGCCCAATCCGTTGCTCCCTTCCGGCGAATAATCGCCCCGGACCGGGTGGGGTCCTATTCCGCCCGAATTCATTCCGGTCTTGCCCGCGCGCGCTCGCGGAAGTTTCCAGGTCGACTGTGTACGGTGTGCTTCGAGTTCCGGACGGTGAGGAGCGACGGGAGGGCATGGACGTGATGGTGACCGAGGAACTGGCCGGCGAACTGCCTGCCGAGGCGGTCGAGGAGGCCAAGGGGCGGGCGGCGACCCTGCTGCTCGCCTTCCGGCACGGGAACCAGCTCGCCTTCGACCACGCGTTGGACCGGCTGTTCGAGGAGCGGGTCGAGCGCGAGGTGACCACGCTGCTCACCTGGATCGCCGCCGAGGCGGTCCGCAAGGCCTACGCCCCCGAGGTCGGGGACCGGGTGCTGCGGGCGCTGGCCCGGCGCGCCCCGCGCGACACCGGCGCCGTCCACATCGACGAGGAGGGCGTGGACGCGGCCCGGCTGATCGAGGCGGTCGCGGCGGGCGAGGTGGCCGAGGTCCGCGGCCTGGTCGCCACCACCCCCGACACCACCTTCCTGCTCGGCGGCCTGCTCCAGGGCGTGGCGATGATGCTGCCGCTGCTGCCGGAGGGCGAGCTCGCCGAGATCACGGCCGAGCTGCGCCGCCGGCACGGCGTGGTGCCCGCGGGCGTGCCGGAGGCCCGGGCCGGGGTCTGACCCCCCGCCCGGGCCCACGGGCCCTGCGGCTACCGGTTACGGCATCGCGTGCAGGTGCGAGCCGACGGTGTTGGCGATCCCGCCGCCCGCCTTGGCGTCCCAGTTGGTCGACCAGGTCATCGCCCCGCCGATCCCGGGCCACTTGGTGTCGGGCTTGAAGCTGCCGCAGTTGGTGCCGCTGGCCAGGCAGTCGAGCGCGTTGTTGACCACGCTCGGGCTGACGTAGCCGCCGCCGGCCGCGCTGGTGGAGGCCGGCACGCCGAGGCCCACCTGGTCGGGCCGCAGCCCGCCCTTGAGCTGGATGCAGGCCAGCCCGGTGAGGAAGTTGACGGTGCCCTGGGAGTAGACCTGACCGTCACAGCCCAGCATCGCGCCGGAGTTGTAGTACTGCATGTTGACGATGGTGAGGATGTCCTTCACGTTCAGCGCCAGCTTGAAGTACTCCATGCCGGTGGACTGCATGTCGATGGTCTGCGGCGCCATGGTGAGCGTGAAGCCGGCGCCCGCCTTGGCGGCCAGCGAGTGCAGCGCCTGGCCCATGTAGGTGGAGTTGATGCCGTTCTCCAGGTCGATGTCCACGCCGTCGAAGCCGTAGGTCTGCATCAGGGACCAGGCGGTGTTCGCGAAGTTGGTGGCCGCGGAGGCGCTGCTGACGGAGACCGAGCCCTTCTCGCCGCCGACCGAGAGGATCACCTTCTTGCCGGCCGCCTTCTTGGCCGCGATGTCGGCCTTGAACTGGGCCTCGGTGTAGCCGCCGAGCCGGGAGGAGAGCGTCGGGTCCAGGGCGAAGCCCAGGCCGCCGGCCGTGCCGGTGGCCTCGGCGAAGGAGACCGCGATGATGTCGTAGGCGGCCGGCACGTCGCTGATCCGCTGCACGGTGGCGCCGTTGTCGAAGTTCTGCCAGTAGCCGGTCAGCAGGTGCTTGGACGGCGGCCGGGGCGTGGTGGAGGTGGGGGTGGGCGTGGTGACGGTGGGGGACGGGGTGCCCGGGCTGCTCGGGCTGGGGGTGGTTACGGTGGGGCTGGGCTTCGGGTCACCCGGGCCGAGCAGGGAGACGTCGTCGGCCAGGAAGGCCGGCTGCCCGTACCAGCCGTGCAGGTAGACGGTGACGCTGGTGGTGCCGGCGCCGGTGGTGAAGGTGGTGCTGAGCTTGGACCAGGCGTTGCCGCCGGGCGTCCAGGTGCTCGGGTCGGTGCCGCCGGTGCCGCGGGCGCCGAGGTAGACGTACGAGCCCTGGACCCAGCTGCTCAGCGTGTAGGTCGAGGACGGCTTCACCGCGACGGTCTGGGTGCACTCGCCGGTGCCGCCGCCGCCCGGGGTGGAGCGCAGCGCGCCGGTGCCGGAGTGGACCGTGGTGGTCTCCGGGGCTCCGGCCGTACAGGTCCAGCCGTTCAGCCGGTTGGCGTCCTCGAAGCCGCCGTTGCTGATGAGTTCGACGTCGGCGGCGGCGTGCGCGCCGGTGCCGCCGGCGAGGACGAGACCGCTCAGGCCGATGGCGAAGGCGCTGGCGCCGGCGAGCATCGAATGGACGGCGCGCGGGCGCCGCTGTCGAGCAGGTGGCATGACTCCATCTCCAGTGGGGGAGGCCGGCGGCTCTCGTGGGGGAGAGCCGTCCGGGTGTCGATGGGTGCGCGTGTGGGAGCTACCGACAACTCAAGTCCCTGTCCGAATCGGAGACTTGCCCTCACAAGGTGGAGTAGACCAATTCCGCTGTCAAGAGGGCCTTGCCCGAGGGCCCCGGATCAGGCGGCCAGTGGCAGCGGCTCGGCGCCCCGCCGGACCAGCCGGGCGGTCAGCTCCGCGATCCGGGCGGAGGCCAGGCCGTCGCCGTAGGGGCTCGGGGCGGCGGCGAGCCGGGCGAGCCGTTCGGGGGTGTCGGACAGCCAGGCCCGGGCGCGGTCGCCGAGTTCGGCGCCGGGCGCCACCAGCGCGGCGAAGCCGGCCGCGACGGCCTCGGGCCGCTCGGTGGAGCGGCGCACCACCAGCAGCGGGCGGCCGAGCACGGTGCACTCCTCCTGGACCCCGCCGGAGTCGGAGACCAGCAGCGCGGCGTGCCGGGCCAGGCCCAGGAAGTCCGCGTAGCCGACCGGCCCGGTCACCGCGAGCCGCGCCAGCAGGCCGTCCAGCGCGAACCGCTCGACGGCGGCCCGGGTGCGCGGGTGCATCGGGAAGAGCACCGGGGTGCCGGCCCGGGCGATCCGGTCGAGTTCGGCGAGGACGGCGCCGAGCGCCTCGGCGGTGTCGGTGTTCTCCGGCCGGTGCACGGTGGCCAGCACGTAGCCGTCGGCGGTGAGCCCGTGTCCGGCGAGCAGGGCGGCCCGGGCGGCGGCGTCCGGCAGCGAGCGGCGGACCACCTCGACGACGGTGTTGCCGGTGAGCGCGATCCGCTCCTCGGCGAGCGACTCGGCGCGCAGGTTGGCGGCGTTGTCGGGGGTGGCGGCACACAGCAGGTCGGCGACGTGGTCGACCATCACCCGGTTGTGCTCCTCGGGCATCGCGCGGTCGAAGCTGCGCAGCCCGGCCTCGACGTGCACCAGCGGGATGTTCCGGGCGTTGGCGGCGAGCGCGCCGGCCAGGGTGGCGTTGGTGTCGCCCTGGACGACGACGGCGGCCGGGCGGTCCTCGGCGAAGGCGGCGTCGAGCTGGCCGAGCGACTGGGCGATCTGGCCGGCCCGGGGGCGGCCGCCGACGCCGGTGAGCAGCTCGGGGCGGGGCAGGCCGAGGTCGCGCAGGAAGCGGCCGGACATCGCCTCGTCCCAGTGCTGACCGGTGTGGACCAGGCGGGTGGCGGGGCCGAGCTCGTGGATCAGCGGGGCGAGCTTGACCAGTTCGGGGCGGGTGCCGAGGACGACGGCGACGCTGCCGGGGGCGAGCGGGCGGTCGGCGGCGGGCTGCGGGGACGGGCACGCGGTCATGGCGGGACGGCTCCGTTCGGGTCCGGGCGGGGGCAAGAGGGGACGGGCGGGGACAGGAGGGGACAGGCGGGGAGGACGGCTCAGGATTCGAGCGCGGTGGGGGCGCCGAGGGCGACCTTCTCGGCGTTGCGCCGGGTCTTGGCCCAGCCGTTGCGGCCGAGCAGCAGGCGGACGGCGGCCCGGGTGGCGACGACGAACAGGTGATAGGCGTAGAGCCAGACCAGGACGCCCCAGAGCAGGCCGGCGGCCCGGCGGCGGCCGGGGTGGACGAGCCGGCGGTAGGCCGGGCCCCAGAAGACCATCGGCAGGGTGGCGAGCACGAAGGCGAGCGCCATCCACGGGCCGTACCGCAGCTGGAAGCCGGCGGTCTCCTCGGGGAACAGCGCCAGGCCCGCCCCGGTGATCGCCAGCGACAGCGGGGTGAGGACGACCAGCAGCACGCAGACCACCGGCTGGAGGAAGGTGTAGAGCACCTCGGCCTTGCCGGCGGGCCGGTAGTGGCGCGAGCGCAGCACCCGGCCGGTGTAGCGCAGGCACTGCATGTTGCCCTGGGCCCAGCGGGTGCGCTGGGTGAGAAAGCGCCGCCAGGAGACCAGGGCCTCCTGGGAGACGTTGGCCTCGGTGACGTGGGTCAGCCGCCAGCCGGCCAGCCGCAGTTCGAGGCCGGACTCGTAGTCCTCCAGCAGGGCGCGCTCGGGCCAGGGGCGGCCGTCGCGGCCCTCCTCGGCGGTGAGCGAGTCCAGGGCGGTGAGCCGGACGAACTGGCCGTTGCCGCCGAGGCCGACGCTGCCGGTGCGCCGGCGCAGCAGTTGCATGCCGGCGTTGTTGGCCTGGAACTCGACGTCCTGCATCCGGACCAGGGCGCGGGCCGAGGCGTTGGCGGCGCGGCCGCGGCCGGGCAGCGGCCGTTCGTCCTCGGCGTTGCGCATCCGCACGCCGATCTGCACGGCGCCGGTGTCGGGGCGGCCCATCGCGCGGTCGTTGCAGACCTGTTCGAGGGTGCCGGGGTCGAGCCGTCCGTCGGCGTCGACCACGCCGAGGACCACCCGGGAGCGGTCGGTGCCGGGCGGCAGCCAGGCGGAGATCTCCCGGTAGGCGGCGTTGAGGGCGGCGCCCTTGCCGATCCGGGCGTGCGGGCGGCGGCGCTGGACGAGGTGGACGCGCTGGTCGAGCGCGGCGGCGGCGAGCACCAGGTCGCGGGTGGCGTCCTCGCTGTCGTCGTCGATCACCCACAGGTGGGCGGCGGGGGCGACGGCCCGCAGGCCCGCGAGCGTCTGGGCGATCACCGTCTCCTCGTCCCGGCAGGGGACCATCAGGTGCCACTGGAGGGCGGCGGGGTCGCCGGGCGTGGCGGGGGTGCTGTGCCGGAAGGCGTGCCGGGAGCCGGCCCAGTAGACCAGGAAGCGGCCGAACACCAGGACCATGTAGCAGAGCAGGGCCAGCGAGATCAGCCCGCCGAGCTGGAGGAAGCCCTCGCGGCGCATCTCGACGAACTGGCGCAGGGCGTCGGGCATGGCGCGGTGCTCCTCATGATCAAAGGTGATTTGTCTCCCTTGGGTGCGAATCAATGCTTCATTGCGGTCTGATGTCGCTAAATCGATAGTAAAGGCAGGAAACTACCTAACTCGGGCAAAGTGGTGGTTCTCACCCCGTGAGGAGCCCCGGGCCCCGCTCCGTAGACTGTGGTCGTGAGCGACAAGGCCGACCCGAACCCGTACACCCTCCGCCCCGCCGACGGCGGCACCGGCGACGCCCTGCGCGACGTCGAGGTGGAACTCTCCGAGCGCTGGCCGGAGAACAAGCTGGAGCCCTCGCTCGACCGGATCGAGGCCCTGATGGACATCCTGGGCCAGCCCCAGCGGTCCTTCCCCTCCATCCACGTCACCGGCACCAACGGCAAGACCTCCACCGCCCGGATGATCGAGCAGCTGCTCGGCGCCTTCGAGCTGCGCACCGGCCGCTACACCAGCCCGCACGTGGAGAGCGTCACCGAGCGGATCACCCTGGACGGCGCCCCGATCACCCCCGAGCGCTTCGTCGAGGTCTACCGCGACATCGAGCCCTACGTGCGGATGGTCGACGAGCGCGAGCCGGTCGCGATGTCCTTCTTCGAGGTGCTCACCGGCATGGCCTACGCGGCCTTCGCCGACGCGCCGGTGGACGTCGCCGTGGTCGAGGTCGGCATGGGCGGCTCCTGGGACGCCACCAACGTCATCGACGCCACCGTCGCCGTGATCACCCCGATCGGCCTGGACCACACCGACAAGCTGGGGGAGACCACCGGCGAGATCGCCGTCGAGAAGTCCGGGATCATCAAGCCCGGCGCGGTCGCGGTGGTCGCCCAGCAGCAACTCGACGCCGCCGAGACCATCCTGCGCCGCGCCGTCGAGGTCGACGCCACGGTCGCCCGCGAGGGCATGGAGTTCGGCGTCATCCGCCGCGAACTCGCCGTCGGCGGGCAGCTGGTGACCCTGCGCGGAATCGGCGGCGAGGAGTACGAGGACGTCTTCCTGCCGCTGCACGGCGAGTACCAGGCGCACAACGCCGCCCTCGCGCTGGCCGCCGTCGAGGCCTTCTTCGGCGTCGGCGGCGCCCGCGGCGGACAGCTCGACGCCGACAAGGTCCGCCAGGCGTTCTCCGGCGTCACCTCCCCGGGCCGGCTGGAGGTCGTCCGGCGCAGCCCCACCATCGTCCTGGACGCCGCCCACAACCCGCACGGCGCCCGGGCCACCGTCACCGCGCTCACCGAGTCCTTCGGCTTCACCCGGCTGGTCGGCGTCATCGGCACCAGCGGCGACAAGGACGTGACGGGCCTGCTGGAGGCCTTCGAGCCGGTCCTCGCCGAGGTCGTCGTCACCCGCAACTCCACCCACCGCGCGATGGACGTGGACGAGCTGGCCGCGCTCGCGGTCGAGGTCTTCGGCGAGGAGCGCGTCCAGGTCGAGCCCCGGCTCGACGACGCCATCGCCGCCGCCGTCACCCTGGCCGAGGAGGAGGGCGACCTCGGCGGCGCCGGGGTGCTGGTCACCGGTTCGGTCATCACGGTGGGCGAGGCCCGCCTGCTGCTCGGGAGGAAGTGACGATGAGGACGCTCTGCTCCTCGACCCTGATCGGAGAGGCCTTCGTGGTGCTCTTCGCGGCGCTGGTCGCGATGCGGCTCTCCGACGTCTCCGCCGGCGCGCTGTGGACGGTCAGCGGCGTCGCGATGGCGCTGTGCGTGCTGCTCTGCGGCATGATCACCCGCCCCGGCGCGGTCGCCGTCGGCTGGGCCCTGCAGATCGCCCTGATCGCCAGCGGCTTCATCGTGCCGACCATGTTCGCGCTCGGCGCGGTCTTCGCCGGCCTGTGGTGGTGCTCGGTGCACTACGGCCGCAGGATCGACGAGATCAAGGCCGCCAGGACCGCCGCCGCGACCGCCTGAGGCGCCCCAGGACCGGGTCCGGCGCGTTCGCTCACGCAAGGTAGCCTCTGCGGTAGTCGCACGGCGCACGCGGGTCCGCGTGCGCGACGAACCGCGTGCGCGCCGACCCCGAATTCCCAGGAGACGCCCCGTGTCCCAGCGCACTCTCGTCCTGCTCAAGCCCGACGCCGTCAAGCGCGGCCTGGCCGGCGAGATCATCAGCCGCATCGAGCGCAAGGCCGGCTGGCGGCTGGCCGCCGTCGAGCTGCGCGCCTTCGACCGGGCGACGCTGGAGCGGCACTACGCGGAGCACGTCGGCCGCCCGTTCTACGAGCCGCTGCTGGAGTTCATGACCTCCGGCCCCTCCATCGCCCTGATCGTCGAGGGCGAGGAGGTCATCGCCGGCGTCCGCATGCTGGCCGGCGCCACCAACCCGCTGGAGGCCGGGGCCGGCACCATCCGCGGCGACTACGCGACGATCACCCGCGAGAACCTCATCCACGCCTCCGACTCGGTCGAGTCCGCCGAGCGCGAGATCAAGATCTTCTTCCCCGCGCACGCCTGATCCGACCGGGCGCGGCGACGTTCAGGGACCTTCGGAAGGCCCCGGTCGGGACTATTGGCCCGGCCGGGGCATTCTTATCGGGAAATAGGGAACCAGGCCCTCCGACACGGCGTCCCAATGCCCGGAGAAGCGATCGGGCCCCGGACAATGGACGGTATGCCCCACGTCGACGTCCGTGCCGACGGGCGTGACTACGATGGACGCGACTCAAGGGCCCGGTAAGGCAGCTCAGCTGGTCGCCGCCCATCCGCAAGTGGGCGCGCACACCGTCCACCCCACAAGACTCCGAGCCCGGGAAAGGCACCCCACCCCATGGCGAGCAACCTGTCGTTCATCGGCCGCGACTTGGCGATCGACCTCGGAACTGCCAATACGCTGGTGTACGTCAGGGGTAAGGGCATCGTCCTCAACGAGCCGTCGGTGGTCGCGGTCAACACCAACACCGGGGGCATCCTCGCCGTCGGCTCCGAGGCCAAGAAGATGATCGGCCGCACCCCCGGAAACATCGTCGCCATCCGCCCGCTCAAGGACGGCGTGATCGCCGACTTCGAAATCACCGAGCGGATGCTGCGCTACTTCATCCTCAAGGTGCACCGCCGCCGCTTCCTCGCCCGCCCCCGGGTCGTCGTCTGCGTCCCCTCCGGCATCACCGGCGTCGAGCGCCGCGCCGTCATCGAGGCCTCCCTGCAGGCCGGCTGCCGCCAGGTGCACATCATCGAGGAGCCGATGGCCGCCGCCATCGGCGCCGGGCTGCCCGTCCACGAGCCCACCGGCAACATGGTCGTCGACATCGGCGGCGGCACCACCGAGGTCGCCGTCATCTCGCTCGGCGGCATCGTCACCGCGCAGTCCATCAGGGTCGCCGGCGACGAACTGGACAACGCCATCGTCCAGCACATCAAGAAGGAGTACTCGCTGCTCCTCGGCGAGCGCAGCGCCGAACAGATCAAGATGAGCATCGGCTCCGCCTTCGGCCTGGAGGGCGAGAAGGACGAGCACGCCGAGATCCGCGGCCGCGACCTGGTCAGCGGCCTGCCCAAGACCGTCGTCATCTCCGCCGCCGAGGTCCGCGAGGCCATCGACGAGCCGGTCAACTCGATCATCGACGCGGTCAAGACCACCCTCGACCAGTGCCCGCCCGAGCTGGCCGGCGACGTCATGGACCGGGGCATCGTGCTCACCGGCGGCGGCGCCCTGCTGCGCGGCCTGGACGAGCGGCTGCGCCGGGAGACCGGCATGCCGATCCACATCGCGGAGAACCCGCTGGACTCCGTCGCACTCGGCTCCGGCAAGTGCGTCGAGGAGTTCGAGGCCCTCCAGCAGGTACTCGACGCCGCGCCGCGCCGTTAGCACAACCGACACACCAGCCGAACTGACGGGCCCCCGCCCGGGTCCACAGCCCGGGACGGCGGCCAGGGGTACGAAGGGGCAGTACCAGCACCGTGAGGGACACACGAGAGAGCCGGCTGCTGCTCATCCTGCTGGTGGCCGTCGCCTTCGCCTTGATCACCGTGGACATCAAGGGCGGTGAGAGCTCCCCGCTCGGCGGCGCCCGGCGCACGGCCGCCGCCGTCCTCGGCCCGGTCGAACGCGCCGCCGCCAGCGCCGTCGACCCGGTCGCCGACACCGTGCGCGCCTTCCGCGACGCCGCCTCCGACAGCGGGCGCACCGACCAGCTCGCCCGCGAGAACACCGAACTGCGGCAGAAGCTCGCCTCCTCCGACATGGCCGGCGGACGCACCAAGCAGCTCGACGACCTGCTGCGCACCGCCGGCGCCGGCGGCTACACCGTCAAGGCCGCGCAGACCATCGCGATCGGCCCGGCCCAGGGCTTCTCCTGGACCATCACCATCGACGCCGGCAGCGACGACGGACTCACCCGCGACATGACCGTCATCAACGGCCAGGGCCTGGTCGGCCGGATCACCACCGTCGCCCCGACCACCGCCACCGTGCTGCTCGCCTCCGACCCCGGCTTCTCCGCCGGCACCCGGCTGGAGGGCACCGGCGAGATCGGCTTCGCCGCCGGCGGCGGCACCAGCGCGATGAAGGTCTCGCTGCTCAACGGCAAGGCCCAGGTCAAGGAGGGCGACCGGCTGGTCACCTTCGGCTCGCAGAGCGGCCGCCCGTTCGTCCCCGGCGTCCCCGTCGGCAAGGTCGTCCAGGTCGAGGCCAACCCCGGGCAGCTCACCAAGACCGTCCTGGTCGAGCCCTTCGTCCAGTTCACCCGGCTCGACCTGGTCGGCGTGGTCGTCGTCCCGCCGCGCACCGACCCGCGCGACGCCGTCCTGCCGCCCGCGCCGGCCGCCCAGGGCCACGCCGCCCCGGTCGA
>NZ_BAAAKJ010000450.1:1645-2873 GCF_039527695.1 Kitasatospora putterlickiae | reverse complement strand
TGGGCTGGCTGCTGGAGCAGGCGGCGCTGCGCGGCCACTCGGCCCTGGAGGCCGGCGAGGTGATCACCGGGCTGGAGCGGCTCGGCGTGCCGGACTCCGCCGCCGCCGTCCAGGCCGCCGTGGTCGACGGCGGGGCGATGCCGTTCCAGGAGGAGCTGACCGGTGCCGAGGCGCACGCGGCCGGCGGGGACGAGGACGACGAGCCGCCGACCCGCACCCTGCTCGCCCTGGAGCGGCTGGCGCTGGCCGAGGAGAGCCTGGCCGACGGCCTGGTCCGGCTGATGTCCACCTTCGTCCCCGGCGAGGACCCGGCGGAGGACGAGGGGACCGACGACGCCGGTGACGGTGACGCCGGTGACGGTGACGCCGGTGACGGTGACGGTGACGGCGAGACCGCCGGGGAGGCGGCCGCCGCACCCGGTCCGGCCGCCTGGGAGGCCGCCGCGACCGCCGCCCCGTCCTCCTCGGCGACCGCCCTGATCCGGGCCGCCGCCGAGAGCGCGCTCGTCCTGCACACTGGCGGCGAGGCCGCCCGGGCGGAGCCGGCCGCGCTGCTGGCCACCGCGACCGGGCTCGGCCTGCGGGCCTGGGCCGCCACCTGGACCGACCACGGCCGGGACGCCTTCGCCGGGCTCGCCCCCCTCGCCGACGCCCCGGCGCCGGCGCCCGTCGACGCACTGGCCGAACTGCTCGGCGGCGCGGCCGGCCCCGGCCGGGCCGCCGACGGCACCCTCGCGCTCGATCTGCTGATCGTGCTGGACGCCCCGCTGCTGGACGTCGAGCTGGCCGCCACCCTGCTGGAGTCGCTGGCGGACGGCACCCGCCTGGTGCTCAGCGGAGACCCGGGCCAGCTCTGGTCGGCCGGTCCCGGCCGGTTCTTCGCCGACCTGCTGGCCGCCAAGGCCTGCCCCGCCGTCGCCTCCCGCACCCCCGACTTCGGCCCGATCGGCGAGCTGGTCTCCGGCGTCGGCATCGGCGAGCTCCAGCCGGTCGACGCGCCCGGCAAGGAGGTGGTGATCCTGACCGCCAAGGACGCCGGGGAGGCCGTTCACCGCGCCATCCAGCTGCTGACCGACTCCATTCCGCGCGCCCTCGGCATCCCGTCCGAGCAGGTCGTGCTGCTCACCCCGGGGCACGGCGGCGGGGCCGGCACCCGCGCGCTGAACGCCGCCGCCAAGGCCCGGCTCAACCCCGGTCCGGGCCGGTTCGGCGGCTTCGACCCGGGCGA
>NZ_BAAAKJ010000450.1:424-1635 GCF_039527695.1 Kitasatospora putterlickiae | reverse complement strand
CGACTCCCCCGCTCCCGGCCACACCCGGTCGGCCCGGGTGCTCGACGGCGACGCCACCGGCCTGCACCTGGAGTACCCGGACGGCACCCGCCGCACCGTCCCGCCCGCCGAGGTCGGGAAGCTGCGGCACGGCTGGGCGCTGACCGTCCACCAGGCGGTCGGCCGCCGCTGGCCCGGTGCCGTGGTGGTGCTGCCGGACGACGCGGCCGCGGGGCTCACCCGGCAGTGGGTGTACACGGCGTTCGGCCGCGGCGAGCGCCACCTCTCCGTGGTCCACGCCGCCGGACCGGCGCTCCCGCAGGCCGTCGCCGAGCGTGCGGCCGCGCCGCGCACCACACGGCTGCGCGCGATCCTCGCGGAGAACGCGGCCGAGTCCTACTGACGTCCGCGGGCGGCGCGAGGAACGTCCGAAACCATCCCCTGAAGCGCCCGTTCCGCCCCGCGCGACGGGCGCGCGGGGCTCGGGCGTCGGGGCCGGGGAAGGGTCAGTCGTCGAGGTCCTCGTCGTCGTAGACCTCGCTCACGTCGAAGCGGCAGATCAGCAGCTGCGGGTCCGCGTGCTCGAACGGCTCGGGCAGCCACTCACCCGGCTCGCTGGGCTCGGCCGCCGCCACCCAGAGCGTGGAGTCGGCCTCCTCCAGGCCGAACTCCTCGCTGCGGGCGGCGATCTCGTCCGGTTCGAACTCGCCGAACAGCACCCCGATCGCGGCGTTCACCCCGCCGCCGTCCGAGCCGCCGCCCGGGGTCAGCGAGTCGTCCAGCCGCTCGGCCTGGGCGCGCAGCCGCTTCGGGTCGACGACGTGGTAGTCGCGGCGGATCAGCACGCTGATCGCCTCGGGCTGTTCGGGGCCGTGGTACCCGCCCGGACCCTCGTCGCCGGGGACCTCGAAGGGGGTGACCTCGTCGTAGACCTCGTACAGGAGTTGGTCGTACGCGATGGCCGCCGTCGCCAGCTGCTCGTAGGCGGTGGACACAGCGGAATCGTCCGCTGCGCTGTGGCTTGACACCGCTTCCAGATGACGGTCGATGGCGGCCTTGACCGCCTCGGCGGCGGCGCGTACCTCGGCAATGGTGGGCTGCGCGGCATCAGACATGGAGCAGACGCTATCTCCCCTCGGTGCCGGTACGCACAGCGGTTGTCACCTACACCCGCGATTTCACCGCAACTTCCCCCCCGATGTCCGTTCCGCGTGGTTCTGTCCCCCGGGGCG
>NZ_BAAAKJ010000450.1:0-407 GCF_039527695.1 Kitasatospora putterlickiae | reverse complement strand
CGGGCCGTCCGGGTGCCGCTTCGCGCGGCGCCCTGGGGGTATGCCGTCCCCAGGAGCAACGGAACTGACGCACTGCCAGTGCGGTGCGGTCCGGGGCGGCCGAAAATACCCCGGCCCGTTGTCGGAGGCAGGCCGTAGGCTTGCCCGCAGGCGTCCCACAGGAGGAGCGTTTTGACCCCACCGAAGCCGGTCCGGCAGCCGGAGTACGAGTACCAGTCCCTGCGCATGCCACGCGGGACGTCCCGCAACGCGGCACGCCAACTACTCACCGATCACGCCGAGTACGGGCACTGGGAACTGGACAGGCTTCGCCTGTTCCCGGACGGCAGCCGCACCGTGCTGCTGCGCCGGCGGATCATCCGGCAGGTCCGGAGCTGGTGACGGCGGACGCGCGGCGGGCAGGCCCG
>NZ_BAAAKJ010000449.1:754-4388 GCF_039527695.1 Kitasatospora putterlickiae | reverse complement strand
CGGCGTCGGTGCGTCGGGCGCTGATGTTCCGCGGCTCGGCGCGGGCGGTCGCCACGGCCGCGCTGACCGGCGGGGGCCCGGAGCTGGCGGCGTTCCGGCTGGAGGTGGGCCGGCCGGTGCGGCCGATGCTGGCGGCCTCGGCGCCGGACGTCGGCTCGGTGCTGGACCGGTTCGCGGGCCCGGTGGCGCTGGAGTGGAAGCTGGACGGCATCCGGGTGCAGGTGCACCGGGACGGCGGGGACGTCGGCGTCTTCACCCGGTCGCTGGACGACATCACCGCCCGGGTGCCCGAGGTGGTGGAGGCGGCGCTGGCCCTGCCGGTGCGGTCGGCGGTGCTGGACGGCGAGGCGATCGCGCTCGGGCCGGACGGCCGGCCCCGGCCGTTCCAGGAGACCGCCGCGCGCACCGCGGCCCGCCGGGACCCGGAGCGGCTGCGCGCCGAGGTGCCGCTCAGCGCGCACTTCTTCGACCTGCTGCACCAGGACGGCGAGGACCTCGTGGACCGCCCCGGGCGGGAGCGCTGGGCCGCGCTCGCCGGGGCCGTCCCGGCCGGGCTGCGGGTGGCGCACACCGAGACCGGGGACCGGGAGGAGGCGCTGGCGTTCTTCCGCGACGCCCTCGCGCGCGGCCACGAGGGGGTGCTGGTGAAGGACCCGGCGGCCGGCTACCAGGCCGGGCGGCGCGGCGCCGGCTGGGTGAAGGTCAAGCCGCGGCACACCCTGGACCTGGTGGTGCTGGCCGCCGAGTGGGGCAGCGGGCGGCGCCGGGGCTTCCTGAGCAACCTGCACCTGGGGGCCCGGTCGGGCGGCGAGCCGGGACTCGGCCCGTGGGTGATGCTCGGCAAGACCTTCAAGGGGCTCACCGACGAGATGCTCGCCTGGCAGACCGCGGCGCTGCTGGAGCGCGAGGTGGACCGGGACGCCTGGACCGTCCGGGTGCGGCCGGAGCTGGTGGTGGAGATCGCCTTCGACGGGGTGCAGCGCAGCCCGCGCTACCCGGCGGGGCTGGCGCTGCGGTTCGCCCGGGTGGTGCGCTACCGGCCCGACAAGAGCGCGGCGGAGGCGGACACCGTCGCCGCCGTCCGTGAACTGGGGTCCCGGTAGCGTTCGCGGGGCGTGCGGGCGTCGACGGGAGCGCCGCGGCCGGCCGGCGGCGCGGGGCTCGCCCAGGCCCGGACGACCGATCTGACGAATGATCAAACTTCTTTAATCTCACACCCGTTCACAACCAGAGGGATATCGGCCATTCTTCACGACATGGCGGTGCACCCTTCGTGTGCGACAGGGGGCGGGGATAGCTTGACCATGACAGCGGAGGCGGCCCGGCCCGGGCGAAGCCGGGGCCACACCACGGAGAGGTGTCCGACATGCAGGTGAACGTCGAACGGGACCGCTGCTGCAGCTCCGGCCAGTGCGTCATGACGGTGCCCGAGATCTTCGAACAGGACGACCGGGACAGCCTGGTCGCCCTCCGCCAGGTGGTCGTCCCGGCCGGCCTGCTCGCCGACGTGCGCCTCGCCGCCGATCTCTGCCCCGGCGGCGCGATCACCGTCTCCGAGGACGACGGGCCCGGCACCACCGACTGACGCCCGCCCGGGGGCCCCGCCGCCCTCCCGCCGTCTCCCACCGCCTGGCCACGGGCCCCACCCGTCACGCGAGGAGACCCCCTTGAGCATGTCCACCGTTCCCGTCACCCCGATCCCGGCCCGGCACGACACGGCCTGTCCGTTCGCGCCGCCGCCCGCGTACACCGAGGCCGCGCGCACCGGCCCGGTCAGCCGCGCGGAACTCCCCGACGGCACCCCCTGCTGGCTGGTGACCGGCTACCAGGAGGTCCGCGCGGTGCTCTCGGACCGCCGGTTCAGCGCCGACGCCCGAAGGCCCGCGTTCCCGTTCCTCAACGAGGCGCGGCGCGAGCTCGTCGCCGCCAACCCGTCCTTCCTGCGCCTCGACGACCCCGAGCACGCCCGGCTGCGCCGGATGGTCACCGGGGACTTCCTGGTCAAGCGGGTGGAGGCGATGCGCCCCGGCATCCAGCGGATCGTCGACGAGGCGCTCGACCGGATGACGGCCGGGGACGGCCCGGCCGACCTGATCGCCGACTTCGCGCTGCCGGTGCCCTCGCTGGTGATCTGTCTGCTGCTCGGCGTCCCCTACGAGGACCGGGAGGCGTTCCAGGCCAACAGCCGGGTGCTGCTGACCACCGAGCCGAACGACCTGGACGTCTCCCGGGCGCAGGACGAGCTGCTCGACTACCTGGCCGGGCTCGCCGAACGGAAGCGCTCCGAGCCCGGCGAGGACATCCTGAGTCGGCTGGTGCTGCGCGACGACCTCACGCTGCGGGAGATCGCCTCGATCGGGGTGCTGCTGCTGGTCGCCGGGCACGAGACCACCGCCAACATGATCGGGCTCTCCACCGCGCTGCTGCTGCGCCACCCCGAGCAGGCCGCCCGGCTCGCCGACCCGGCGGCGGTGCCGGGGGCGGTGGAGGAGCTGCTGCGGCTGATCACCATCGTGCACACCGGTGTGCCGAGGCAGGCGATGGAGGACGTCGAGCTGGGCGGCACCCTGATCCGGGCCGGGGACGGCGTGATGGTGATGCTGTCCACGGCCAACCGGGACGACGGGCTGTTCGGCGCCGAGGGCCACCTCGGCGTCGACGAGGTCGACCTCGGCCGGGAGGCCCGGCGGCACGTGGCCTTCGGCTTCGGGGTGCACCAGTGCCTGGGGCAGCCGCTGGCCCGGGCGGAGCTGCAGATCGCGCTGGCCACGCTGTTCCGGCGGCTGCCGGGGCTGCGGCGGGCGGTCACGGAGGAGGAGCTGGAGTTCCGCACGGACGCGCTGATCTACGGGCTGAGGTCGCTGCCGGTCGTCTGGTGAACGCCCTGCCCCCGGTTGGCCGTCGCCCGGTCGTGGAGGCAGTCTTGAGGGGCGGGACAGCGAACCGGCCGAGGAGAGGGAGCCCGCGATGACCGACATGAGCGCACGCTCCGAGGTGAGCACCGACCGGGACGAGGACGTCCGCGCGGCCGACCCCGAGGAGGGCATCACCTCGATGCAGAACCAGCACGCGCAGGACACCTCGCAGGCGGAGGGCGAGCCCCAGGAGGAGGCGACGGCGGGCGGCTGACCCGCTCCGACCATTCCGAGACACGAGTTGCCACGAGGCCGCCCGCCCCCGGGCGGCCTTCGCGACCGCCGGTGCCGCCGCCCGGGCTGCGGCGGACCGGCGAGGGAGGACGGGCGCATGACCGAACAGCAGCAGGGCACGGCGGGCGGGCCGGGAGGCACGGCCGGGCGGGTGGAGCCCCCGCTCGACCCCCGGGCCTCGTGGGCCACCTGGACCACCCAGTCGATCATCAGCGGGCCCGGCGGGGTCGGCACCGTCGAGATCGGCCCGATCTCGGGCGACCTCACCGTGCACACGACCTGGGTGGACGGCGAGGCGCGGCTCACCGTCCAGTACACCGGCGCGCTGGACTGGTACACGGTGGCGGGCAGCCCCGTCCCGGCGGCCGACGAGACCACGGCCCGGGCGGTCCACCAGGCCATGGTGAACGCCGTCAAGACCGGCCGGGGCTCCACCGCCCCCCGGTCCCCCACCGGCTGATCCACCACCGCGCACACCACCGCGC
>NZ_BAAAKJ010000449.1:0-711 GCF_039527695.1 Kitasatospora putterlickiae | reverse complement strand
GACGCTCTCCGCCTCCGCCGCCGCCTTCCCCCAGGGCCGCGTCCCCGGGCAGGCCCCCGCCGGGCGCGGCGGCGTCACCCCCGACGGTCAGTCGCCGCGTTCGACCCGCGCGGCGGGGGCGGCGGCGGTCCAGTAGGCCGGGTCGGCCGGGGGGTGGGCGCGGAGGAAGGCACGGACCTCGCGGGCGACCTTGCGGGTGTCGCGGAGGTTGATCGTGGCGCCGATGCCCGCGCCCACCAGCAGCGGGGTCAGCGAGGGCAGGCGGCGCAGCGAGCTGCGGGTGAGGCGGCGGCGGACCTGCTGGCCGCCCTCGCCGCCGAGCGCCATCGCGGCCAGGCCGGCCGGCTTGGCGAGCAGGGTGGGTTCGATGCCGCGCCGGTTGGCCCAGGCGCCGACGTACGCGCCGGCCTTCTGGGCGGCGGTGCCCTGCGCGGGGAAGCCGTAGACCTCGTGGAGTTCGGCGATCAGCTTGATCTCGACGGCGGCGACGGCGATCGTCTCGGCGGCGATCTCCACCGCCATCGCGGGCGGCACCGGGAGCATCGCGGCGGCGCCCACGCCGGCGCCGAGTGCGCTGGAGGCCCGGCTCGCGCCGGTGACCAGCAGGTCGGCGAGCTTCTCCGGGTCGGTGGCGCCGGGGTGCTGGGCGCGCAGCGTGGCGAGGTCGCGGACCGGGATGCGCGGGGCGGCCTGGAGCAGCTGTTCGGTGAG
>NZ_BAAAKJ010000448.1:0-5552 GCF_039527695.1 Kitasatospora putterlickiae | reverse complement strand
CGCCCTCCGGTCAGCAGGTGCCGGCCGCGCGTTCGCGCGCGACCAGGTCGGTGCGGCCCGCCGTGGCGTCGAGCCAGAGCACCCGGGTGCCCCGGTCGGCCACCGGCGCGTACTGGCCGCCGCGGTTGCAGGAGACCCGCTCGGGCGTGCCGCCGGTGAGCGGGAGCTGCCAGAGCTTCGGCAGTTCGGTGTTCCGCACGGCGCCGCCCTCCCAGCGGAACGCGTGGCCGAAGGTCACGGCCCGGTCGGAGGCGGTCAGGCCGGTGATGTCGCGGCGGTCCCCGGCGGTTCCGGCCAGAAGGTCGGTCACACCGGACCCGTCGACGGCGCCGGAGCGGATCGAGCCGCCCGCGCTCCGGTCCTCCGGCCGCTCCACCCAGAGCAGGCGGCCGCCGGCCAGCCGGGTCTGCCCGGCCGTGACGGCGCCGTCCAGGACGTACTGGGCGACGACCCGGCCCTCGGCGACCGAGTAGACGGTCGGCGCGTACACGGTCCGCTCGCCGGACTTCCAGCGCTCCGTCCAGGCGAGCAGGTCGCCCCGCAGGGAGAGGTCGGCCGCGTGGTGGCCGTCGGGCAGCGGGATCTCGACCGCCGGGGCGCCGTTCAGCGAGAGCGCGGGCCAGGTCCGCCCGGCGGCGAAGTCGTTCACCGCGAAGGCGATGGTCCCGCCGGAGACCCGGAGGTGGGTGAGCATCTGGTCGGTGGCGCGGCGCAGGCTGTGGGGCCGGCCGCCGTCGATCGGGCGGGCCAGCACCTCCCAGCCCCAGGCGCCCGAGGCGTCCTCGCCCTGGGCCACCCACGCGGCGGTCGTCCCGTCGGTGGCGGGCCAGCCGTGCGAGCGGCCGTCCTGCGGGCTGAGCGCGACGGGTTCGGCGGAGCCGCTGACGGCGCCGGTCAGCACGCCGAGGGTGCCCTGGAAGCCGTGTTCGGTGGTGGCCGCCACCCAGCGGCCGTTGGCGGCGTCCGGGGCGATCAGTCCGCTGGGGATGTCGCCCAGCAGCAGGCGGCTGTCCACGCCGATCCTGCGCTGCCAGCCCTCCTTGATCCCGTGGGCGTCGAACGCGCCGGCCACGGTGCGCAGTTGGGAACGGCTGAGGCCCATCGAGCGGCCGGCCGCGAGCACCGCGTTGCGGGCGTCGACGAAGCCGTCCAGCGGCGTGAGGTACTCGCTGAGCGCGCGGTAGACCAGGCGGTCGGCGGTGAGCGGGTCGAGGGCGCGCCGGATGTCCCACAGCGCCCCGCCGACGATGGTGGAGTTGAGGTGCACGCCGGCGCTGTCGATGTCCCCCGCGACGCCGACGTAGTCGTCGACGGTGGTGCGGCGGTCGTCCAGCCGGCGGCCGGCGCAGGACTCCGGGGTGCCGGTGCGGCAGAGGCTCTCGCCGAGCAGGGCGGCGCGCGGGTCGTCCATCGACAGGCCGCGGGCGGTCACCTCGATCGCGTTGCCGAAGTAGTCGGCGACGGCCTCGTCGAGCGCGCCGGACTGCCCCCGGAGCACGAGCCCGGCGGTGTGCTCCACCACGCCGTGGGTCATCTCGTGGCCGGCCACGTCCAGCGCGACGGCGAACGGGTACTCCTTGTCGCTCCCGCCGCCGTAGACCATCTTCCGGCCGTCCCAGGCGGCGTTGCGGTACCGCTCGCCGAAGCTGGTGACGTTGACGACGGCGGTGATCGGGCCGTTCCCGCCGTCGATGCCCCGGCGCCCGAGCCGGTCGCGGTAGAAGCCGTCGACGGTCGCGGCGTTGAGCTGGGCGTTGGCGGCGCCGGTGGCCGCGGCGGAGGCCGGGAAGTCGGGCGTCGGCGATGACGCGGGCCGGGCGTCGGCGGGCATCCTGCCCCGGAAGTCCAGCTCCTCGCGGCCCTGCGCGTCGTAGACGGTGATGGTGGCGGGCCGGGTGAGGTCGGTGAGCTGGTAGGTGCCGTCCGGGAGGCGGCCGAGGTTCACCCGCACCCGATCGCCGTGGACGTCCGGGGCGGTGCCGATCGCGGGCTCCAGAGCGCCGGCGGCCGCGATCGACGGGTCCTGCGCCCGGTAGGGCGCGCGCACGTCGTGGGCGAGGGCGACCTGACCGGTGGTCGCGTCCACGAACACCGCGCGCGCCTTCGTCCCCCAGGCCGCCGGGTCGGTGCCGCGCACGGTGAAGTGGCGGGCGAGCCGACCGGTGCCGCCGGGCAGCACCACCAGGCCGTGGTCCTCGGCCGTGGCGCCCTCCCGGGCGGCCGGGTCCTCGACCGCGCCGAGCGCGAGCCGGCGCAGCACCTCGTCCGGGACGCTCTGCGCGGTCGGGGCGGTGAGGCCGGTGAAGTACTTGCCGCCCACCGACTCGACCCGCTGCCCGTCGCCCTCGCCGACCAGGTGGACCAGGTAGGCGGCCCCGAAGACCGGGACGCCGCCGTGCCGCTGCGCGAACCTGACGGTGCGGCGGCCGTCGGCGGCCCGCTCGGTCCCGGTCTCCACGAGCTGCGCGGGGTCGACCCGGTAGCGGTCCCGGTGCGCGGCCAGGTGGGCGCGCGCCGCGTCGGCCGCGGTGGCGCCGGGCGCCCGCTCGGCCAGCCCGGTGACCAGCTGCGGGGCGGCGGTGTCCGCTCCGGCGACCAGTCCCGGGACCGGGTCGGGGTCGGTGGCCGGGGCGGCGACGGCGGGCGGCACGCCCAAGCCGAGGCCGAGGACGGCGGCGATGGCGACGCCGAGCGGCCTGGACGTACGGGAACGGTGGTGCACTGCGGTCCTCCCACGGGTCTCGGGGGGTCCGGCCGCACGCCGGACCACGCCTTGCGGGATGACCATAGGCCAATCCTCGACATATGTCGATGGTCTGCATATGCAGACCGGCGGGGGCCGGGCGGCGGGCGGCGAGGGTCTTTATGGCGATGACCGGGCCACAACAAAGCCGGGTGGCTCATGCCGGGTCCATGAATACGTGACAAATCCGGTGAATCGGTGAATTCATGACGGCCTCTCAGTCGGACCGCACACCATTCACCACGGATGAAATCCGCCGGCGAATGCCTCGCAGAGCCGAATGGACACCCGATTGTTACCCTTGCTCAATACAAAGTTCTCTTGGTCGCATACGATCTCGACCGACCCGGAAGTCCGCCCGACCCGCGCCCGCCGCGGGCGCCACGAGCCACTTGTGAGGAAGAGACCGGAGAAGCGGAGTCGACCCCCACAGCCGGCCTCCTGACCGCTCCGGATTCGCGAGGAGAACCGATCCGGGCCGTTCGGGCCGACGCCCCCCATTGCGGGACACGAAAACGCCCGATACCCGAACCACGCGCCCCCAGGAGTTTCCTTTGCCCATCCGCCCGGCCAATCTCGCGGCCAAGATGCGCCCGCTGACCGCCCTGGCGCGCCGCACCCGGCCCTCCGCCGCCGCGCCCGGCGGGACCGCCGCCGAGGCGCCGGAGCAGGTCGCGCCCGAGGCCCGGCCGGAGGCGCGCGAGGAGCACGCGGAGGCCGCGCCGGAGGAGAGCGGGCACGAGGACGCCACGCCCCAGGAGCGGCGGCCGTCGCCGTACGAGCGGCTCGGCGGGGAACGGTCCGCGCGGGAGGAGGAGCTGCTCGGCACGCTCCCGGGTGTCGTGCGCCACCACGAGCACCTGGCCGAAGCGCGCCGGACGCTGCTGCCCGTCGACCGCCGGAACGGCAACCTGGCCGAGGTGAGCGAGGCCCTGCGGGCGGCCGGCCTCCCCCACGGCATCGTGCCCGACCGGCACCCCCGGCACCGGCTGGCGATCCGCCCCGGCGACCGCCCGGCGGTGCTGGAGGCGCTGGCCGCCGCGTTCGCCGGTCAGGCCGTCTACGCCGACCTCCTGGAGCACGGGCGGACCCTGACCACCATCCTCGCGGAGCAGTTGCCCGGCGCGGTCGCCCTGCTGGAGCCCGCCGAGGAGCCCGGCCTGGAGGCCGGAACGGAGGCCGCGCAGGACGGCGGCGCCGACCAGGACCAGGACGGCGGGGCGCCCCAGGAGCAGGCCGAACCGATCTGGCCGGCGGACCGCGTCAAGGGCGTGCGGATCTACCGCCCGGCGGTGATCGACACCCTGCTGTACGGCCCCGAAACCGGCTGCGACCTGGAGTTCTGGGACTCCGCCGCCCCCTCCGAGGGCGCCATCGCGTCGATCGACGAGACGCCGTTCGGCTGGTGGGTGCCCTCGCTGGAGGCCACCGCCACCACCACCATAGGCGGCCGGTCCTACCCGCTGCTCGACGTCTTCGCCGCCTCGCTCCCCGAGCAGGTCGACTTCCCCGTCGACGCCGTCATCACCTGGGTCGACGACGCCGACCCCACCTGGCAGGCGCGCCGGGCCGCCGCCCGCGCCCGCCTCGCGCACACCGCCGCCCCGATAGCGGAGGAGGACGGCGTCGCCGAGAGCGGCCTCGCGGGCGACGCCGACCAGCGCTTCCGCAACCGCGACGAACTGCGCTACTGCCTGCGCGCCCTCGCCGCGAACGCGCCGTGGATCCGCCGGATCCACCTGGTCACCGACGACCAGACGCCGCACTGGCTGGACACCGCCCACCCGGGCCTGACCGTCGTCCCGCACCGCGCGCTGTTCGCCGGCACCGACGCGGGCCCGGTGTTCAACTCCCACGCCATCGAGACCCGGCTGCACCTCGTCCCGGACCTCGCCGAGCACTTCCTCTACCTCAACGACGACGTCTTCCTCGGCCGCCCGCTCGTCCCGGAGGACTTCTTCCTCGGCAACGGCATGCCCCGGTACTTCCCCGACGACCGGATCATCCCGCCGGGCGGGACCGACTCCGGCGACTCGGTGTACGTCGCCGCCCAGAAGAACACCCGCCGCGCCCTGGCCGCCGTCGTCGGCAAGACCTACCCGCACACCCTCAAGCACTCGCCGCACCCGCTGCGCCGCAGCGTGCTGGCGGAGAGCGCCGAGCGCTTCGCGGCCGAGCTGCACGACACCGTCCGCTCGCCGTTCCGCTGCGCCGAGGACCTCGCGCCGGTGACGCTGGCCATCCACTACGGCCACGCCACCGCCCGCACCGTCGAGGGCCGGCTCTACGACGGCTACTTCGTCACCGACAGCACCGAGGACCTCGGCCGGCTCGCGCGGCTCCACGAGGAGCGCTGGGCGGACTACTTCTGCCTCGCGGACGGCACCCGCGACCTGCTGTCGCCCGAGGAGCAGGAGCGGGCCGTCACCGACTTCCTGCGGACCTACTTCCCGGTGCCCTCGCCGTTCGAGCTCCGCGAGCCGGCCCCGGCGCCGCAGGAGGCCGACGGGGCCGCGGACCGGAGCTGACGCGCGGCGTCGCCGGCCCGCCCCTTCCCGATCCGCCCGGCGCGTGTCGTACGTCTCATCGGCGCCCCGACCCAGTTCGTCCGCGTCTCACCTGTGGTGGGATGACCCGGCACGCGTGACGGACGCTGACCGGGGGTATTCAGTGCGGACCAAACCGATCGGACTCGGACCGGACGCGGGCGCGCCGGACCTCATCGGCGTGGGGCTGATCCGCCTCGCCGTCGAGGAACGGCCGGCGCCCGCGACCGGGTCCGCGCCGTGGCTGGGGCGGCTGCGGGCCG
>NZ_BAAAKJ010000447.1:247-1922 GCF_039527695.1 Kitasatospora putterlickiae | reverse complement strand
TCCCCGTAGACCTTGTTCAGACCGGTGGCGCGGGCGGCCGCCCGGCCGGTGCGGACGGCGGTTGCGGTCGACGTGGTCACGGGGGTGCTCCTCGGGCTCGGCGGAGAGGGGTGGCGCCGGGTGGTGCGGCGCGGAAGAAGTGCTGGACGGCCGGTGCCTTCCAAGGGGCGTCCGGCCGTACCTCCATGCTCCGCCCGATGATCATGGCTTCTCGTCGCTCCGCCGGACGGTTGGCCTGACCGCCGCTGGGCGTACGCCCAGGTGGTGCCCTCATCCTGCGGTATGACACCGCCCCTGAGTCGGAGGGCGGTGGCCGGATCGAGCGGGTTCGGTGGCCAAATCACGAACTGTTCGTCAGATGGCAAGGAAACATGACAACTTCCCCGCCTTGGAACATGCGAAAGAGGAGGCCGGGCGACTAGGCTCAGGGGTGGTCCGCACGGGCGGCGGAGCGATGCTCCCCGCTCCGTCGGCGGGGCCGGGTCCGCAGGACGCCCAGATGGTGGAACGCAGACACGGGCAGCTTAAAACTGCTTGGCCGAAAGGCCGTGCCGGTTCGAGTCCGGCTCTGGGCACGTGCTTGCTCGCGGGGACGCCGACCGGCGTCCCCGCCGGAGTAGCGGCCGAATCGTTCTCGCGGCGGATGCCGATTCCTTTGCCAAGCCATTACCCTGGTGGTTCGGGCGGTGCAGTGCCGCCACGGAGGGAATGAGCAATGAGAAGCAGCAACCCGGTCTTCTCGCGGGAGGGGTCCTTCACCCGCGAGTCCGGCTACGCGGGTTTCGGGACCACCCAGACCCCGCCGGCCGGGGGCCAGTACGCCACCAACCCCTACGGCAACAATCCGTACGGAAACAACCCGTACGCCAACAGCCCCTACGCCCAGCAGTCGCAGGGCCAGGCTCCGCTGACCGACGAGCAGCTCGTCGAGATGTACAACGCGCCGTCCGCCGGTCCGCTGGCGACGGGCCGGATGACCCTCGACGACGTGGTCGCGCGCACCGCGATGACGCTGCTCACCCTGGTCGCGGCCGGCGGTCTGGCCTGGTTCGCGCTGCCGGACCGGAACTTCGGCCTGGCCATCGGCGCCTCGCTGATCGCCTTCGTGGTCGGCATGGTGATCTCCTTCAAGCGGAGCGTCAGCCCGCCGCTGATCCTGCTCTACGCGGGTCTGGAGGGCTTCGCGCTCGGCGCGATCACCAAGGTGTTCAACACCATCTGGCCGGGCATCGCGATCCAGGCGGTGCTGGGCACCGCGGCGGTCTTCGCGGCGATGCTGATCGCCTACAAGACCGGCCGGATCCGGGTCACCCCGCGGTACACCCGGATCGGCATCGCGATCGCCATGGGCTTCGTGCTGCTGTTGCTGGTCAACATGCTCGCCTCGCTGGTCTTCGGCGCCGACATGGGGCTGCGTTCCGGCCCGCTCGGCATCGTGGTCGGCCTGGTCGGCATCGGTCTCGGCGCCTTCTTCCTCTCGCTGGACTTCGCGGCCATCGAGGAGGCGATCGCGCACGGCGCCCCGCAGAAGGAGTCCTGGCGGGCCGCCTTCGGGCTCACCCTGTCGCTGGTCTGGATCTACGTCGAGATGCTGCGGCTGATCGCGATCCTGCGCGGCGACGACTGATCCTCCCTCGCACCACCACTGCCGCCGGGCCCCGGAGCCGTACGCTCC
>NZ_BAAAKJ010000447.1:0-232 GCF_039527695.1 Kitasatospora putterlickiae | reverse complement strand
CTCTTTCCGTGCCCGTGCCCCGTATGCTCGCGGCATGTCCGAGACGCCCGAAGACACGACCCTGGCCGAAGCCGTCGACGCGCTGGCGGACCGGTTCCGCGCGATGCCGCAGAGCCGGCTGCTGGGCGCCGTCCCCGGGCACCCCTCGCGGGCGGCGGCCGGGCTGGCGCTGGCCCTCCGGCTGGCGGTCGCCGCGCAGGCGGCCGAGGACTTCCCGGACGGCGTCTGGTTC
>NZ_BAAAKJ010000446.1:0-1323 GCF_039527695.1 Kitasatospora putterlickiae | reverse complement strand
CCGGGCTCGACGACCCGACCCGCTGGGCGGACGGCTGGCTGCACACCCGCGACGCCGCCGTCCTCGACCCGGACACCGGCCGGGTCACCGTCCTCGGCCGCCGGGACTCGCAGGTCTCGATCGGCGGCCTCAAGGTCGACCTCACCGAGGTCGAGCAGACCCTCGCCGGACTCCCGCAGGTCAGGGAGGCCGTCGTGGTCTTCGACGACGGCGCCATCGAGGCCTACCTCTCGGCCGAGGACGGCGCCGACCGGGCGCTCGTCCAGGACGGCCTCGCCCAGCGGCTCGCCGCCTACAAGCGGCCGCGCCGGCTGGCCTTCCTCCCGCGGCTGCCCCGCACCGCCACCGGCAAGCTGCTGCGCGACCCGGCCGCCCTGCGCGCCGCCGCCGGCTGACCCGTCGCGCCGCGACCCGGCGCGCCCGGCCCTCCACCCTTCACCCCCCGGTACCCCGGCGCCCTCGGACGGCCGCCGCCCGAGCACCGCCGGACCGCACCGACGGGGCCGCGTTCCCCTTCCCCGACCACCCCGGGCGCCCCGCGCGCCCGAACCCAAGGAGCCCACCATGCAGGACCGCATCCGCGCGTTCGTCCTCGCCGCGCTGGCCGAGATGCAGTACGACGTCTCCGACGTCACCGGCGACACCGACCTCGGCCCGGCCGGCCTGGACCTGGAGTCGCTCGCCCTCGCCGACCTCTCGGTCCAGGTCGAGGACGAGTACGGGGTCAAGTTCGACCTCGACGAGATGGAGACCACCGCGCTGATGACGCTCGACCAGTTCACCGCCGACGTCGCCAAGCGGGTCGCCGAGGCCGCCGCCACCACGGGCAGCCCGGCGTGACCGACCTCGCCCGCCCCGACCGGGCCGAGGTCCTGGCCATGCTCGCGGCGTTCGGGCAGCGCGCGCCCGAGGACGTCCCCGAGGAACTCGGCTCACTCGAACTCACCTGGCTGATAGCCGAGTTCGAGCAGCGCTACGGCATCGAGCCAGACCTCGACGACGACGCCTTCGAGGCCGTCCGGACGATCGACGACGCCGTCGCGGTGTTCCGGGCCGCCGTGCTCGCGGCCGGCGCCCTCTCCGGCACCACCGACGCCACCGCGGGGGCCGCGCGGCCATGAACCGCCACGCCCCGCCCGCCGTCCGGCCCGTGGTGACCGGCGTCGGCGTGCTCAGCGCGGCCGGCGACGGACCCGCCGCGCTCGCCGAGGCCGTCGCCCACGGCAAGGCCGCGTTCACCGCGGTCACCCGGTTCGACGTCTCGGCGCGCCGCACCGTCCGCGCCGCGCTGCTGCCCGAACCGCCGCCGCTGGCGGACGCCGT
>NZ_BAAAKJ010000445.1:3208-4884 GCF_039527695.1 Kitasatospora putterlickiae | reverse complement strand
GCGCGTTGCGGCCCGCGCCGGAATCCGAAACGGCGGCGGGGCTCGGCCGGGGGCGCGGGCTCGCCGGAGCGCGCGCCGGTGCGGGAAAGGCTCATCGCTCAGGACTACGGCCCCGGCCGCGCCCCCGGTTCACCCGTCCGCCGGACCGGCCGTCAGGCGTCCGCCGCCCCGGCCGGCTCCCGCACGGGTTCCGGTTCCGGCTCCGGATCGGGCATCAGCCCGGTCTGCACCTGCACCGTCCGGCGCCGGGTGATGTGCAGGCCGCGGCCGGGCGGCAGCAGGCGCGGCTTGACGCTGCCGAACAGCGTGCCCTCGCTGGGCGGGCAGGAGAGCAGGGTGACCGGCGTGTTGACGTCCTGGAGCCGGCGCAGCAGCTGGTCGCTGTAGGACCGGCCGATGCCGTTGGCCGAGCGGGCGACGATCAGGTGCAGGCCGAGTTCGGTGCCCTGCGCCAGGTGTTCGAGGAGCGGGCCGAACGGGCCGGCGCCCATCTGAGCGGGGATGAGGTCGTAGTCGTCGACGACGACGAAGAGCTCCGGCCCCGTCCACCAGTCGCGCAGCCGCATCCGGGCCGGGCTGATCTCCTCGCCGGGCAGCCGGGCCTCCATGGCGCGGGCCGCGCCGGTGACGACCTGCTTGAGCACGTCCACCGAGACGGCGTAGCCGAGCCGGTACTCCTCCGGGACGCTCTCGTAGAGCCCGCGCCGGAAGTCGACGAGCATGATCCGGGCCTCCGCGGGGGTGTAGGCGGAGGTGATGCCGTCGACCAGCAGGCGCAGCAGGTTGGTCTTGCCGCTCTCGCTGTCGCCGACCACCAGCAGGTGGGGCGACTCCTCGAAGTCGTGCCAGAGCGGCGCGATCGCGGTGTCCTCCATGCCGATGGCGATCCGCAGCCGGCCCTCGGGGGCGGGCAGCGCGGCGGCGTCCAGCAGCAGCGGCAGCATCCGCACCTCGGGCGCGCGGGGGCCGCTCCAGTGCTCGTTGACGGCGTCGACGAGATCGGCGATGCCGTCGGCGAGGTCCTCGGCGCCGCCCTGTCCGTCGATCCGGGGGAGGGCGCCGAGGAAGTGTAGCCGCTCCTTGGTGAGGCCCCGGCCGGGGCTGTTCTGCGGGACGGTCTCGGCGGCCCGCATGTTGATCATGGAGTCGATGGCGTCGCCGAGCCGCAGCTCGAAGCGGGTGCCGAACTGGTCGCGCACGCCGCCGGAGAGCTCGCCCCAGCGGGCCGTGGCGACGACCAGGTGCACCCCGTAGTTGAGGCCGCGGGAGGCGATCGGGGTGAGCGCGGGAATCAGGTCGGCGAACTCCTGGCGCAGGGTGCTCCAGCCGTCGATGACCAGGAACACGTCGCCGTGCCGGTCGTCGGCGAGCTCCGGGTCGCCGGCCGCCTTGCGCCGCCGGAACGTCGTCATGGAGTCCACGCCCAGCTGGGCGAAGCGCAGCTCGCGGCGCGCGATGACGCCGTTGACCTCGGCGATGGTGCGCCCGACCCGCTCCGGGTCGTGACGCCCGGTGACGCCGCCGACGTGCGGCAGCCCGCGCAGCGAGGAGAGCGTGCCGCCGCCGAAGTCCACGCAGTAGAACTGGACCTCCTGCGGCGTGTGGGTGAGCGCGAGACCGGTGATCAGGGTGCGCAGCAGGGTGCTCTTGCCGCTCTGCGGGCCGCCCGCGACGGC
>NZ_BAAAKJ010000445.1:0-3179 GCF_039527695.1 Kitasatospora putterlickiae | reverse complement strand
CCGCCGACAGGTCGGCGGTCAGCAGTTCGCGCATCTGCTGGAACGGGCGGTCCACCACGCCGACCGGGACGGTCAGCGTGCCGACCGCCGGGCGCCCGTCGGGGGCCAGGCCGTGCCGCGCGGTGGGGGTGAGCGGCGGCAGCAGCTCGTCCAGGGTGGGCGGGACGTCCAGCGGCGGCAGCCAGACCCGGTGGGCGGGCGGACCGGCGTCGAGCATCCGCTCGGCCGCCAGGTCCAGCAGGTTGGGGGCGTTCTCCTCGGCCGCCTCCCGGGCCTCCTCGGCGGCGGCCAGCACCTCGGGGTCGGGGTCGCGCGGCGCGACGTACCCGGTGCCGTAGGCCACGATCTGGCCCGCCACGGCGGCCTGCTGGACGGCGCCGCGCCGACGCCGGTAGGGCCCGGAGACGTAGGCGGCCTTGAACCGGGTGAGGGTGGCGATGTCGCTGCGCAGGATGCCGTTGCCGGGCTGCGAGGGCAGCTGGTAGGCGTCGGGCACGCCCAGCACGCCGCGGCTCTCCATGGCGGAGAAGGTGCGCAGACCGATCCGGTACGACAGGTGGGACTCCAGGGCGTGCATCCGGCCCTCGTCCAGCCGCTGGGAGGCGAGCAGCAGGTGCACGCCCAGCGAGCGGCCGAGCCGGCCGATCATGATGAACAGCTCCATGAAGTCGCGGTGCGCGGAGAGCAGTTCGCTGAACTCGTCGACCACGACGAAGAGCGTCGGCAGCGGGTCGAGCTGCGCGCCGCCGGCCCGCGCCGTCTCGTAGTCCAGCAGCGAGCTGTAGTTGCCGGCCGCGCGCAGCAGCTCCTGGCGGCGGTTCAGCTCGCCGTGCAGGGCGTCGCGCATCCGGTCGACCAGGGCGGCCTCGTCGGCGAGGTTGGTGATCACCGCGGAGGTGTGCGGGAGCTGGTCCAGGCCGAGGAAGGTCGCGCCGCCCTTGAAGTCGACGAGGACGAAGTTGAGCGTCTCCGAGGAGTGGGTGAGCGCGAGCGCGAGCACCAGGGTGCGCAGCAGCTCGGACTTGCCGGAGCCGGTGGCGCCGATCAGCATGCCGTGCGGGCCCATGCCGCCCTGCGCCGACTCCTTGAGGTCGAGCTCCACCGGCTTGCCGTCCGCACCGACGCCGATCGGCACCCGCAGTCGCCGGCCGCGCGGGCGCTCGGCCCAGCTGCGGGCGATGTCGTGCTGGTACAGGTCGTTGACGCCCAGCAGCGAGGTGAGGTCGAAGTCGGTGCTGAGCGGTTCGGAGACGTCCATCGCGTCGCCCAGCCGGTACGGGGCGAGCGCGGTGGCGTAGCGGCGGGCGCCCGGGACGCTCAGCGCGTCCGGGCGGCCGAGCGGGGTGGCCTCGTCGCGCCGGTTGCGGTCGGCGGCGACCAGGTCCAGCCGCTCGCCGGTGATCCGCAGCCGCAGCCGGAACGGCGCGTGCTTCCACTCCACCGCCCCGGAGACGTCCAGCAGCACGGCGTTGCGGTAGCCGGCCAGCAGGGCGCGGCTGCCGCCGGGCAGCTTCACGCCGTCCAGCACGATCAGGGTGAACGGCTCGTCCCGGCCGGGCTGGGTCTCCGGTTCGAACGGCGGGCGGTCGGCGAACTCCGGGCCCAGCAGCTGTTCCAGCTCCAGCAGGGAGTCGGCGACCAGCCGCACCGGGCCGGCCCCGTCCGTCTCGGTGGGATGCAGCGCGTGCGGCAGCCACTTCAGCCAGGCCCACTCCTCGCGCAGTTCGGGGGCGACCGCGGCCGCGACGCGCAGCTCGTCCGGGGCGTGGAAGAAGGCGAGCTGGGCGATCATCGCCCGGGCCAGCGCGCGGGCCGGGCCGGGGTCGGCGGCCTCGGCGGGCTCGGCCGCGGCGGGCGGGGGAGGCACCGGGTCCCCGTCGCCGTCCGGGCCGGCCTCCGGCGCGGGGTGCTCGCAGCGCAGCAGGACGTGGGCGTAGCCGCGCACGTGGACGGCGATCGGCTGGTCGGCGATCGAGCCGTAGGCGTGGATGAACCGGCGCAGCGCGTGCGCGCACAGCGGCTCCAGGTCCTCCACCGGCTGGGTCGCCAGCGGGGCCAGTTTGACCGCCAGCCGCTGGGAGCCGGTGGCGATCCGGACGTCGCCGAAGTCCGGGTGGGCCGCCCGCCGCTCCCACAGCCGGGAGGTGCGCACCAGCGAGGCGAGCGAGTCCGGCGCGGGGTGGCGCCAGGCGAGCGCCAGCCGCTGGTTGACGATGTGGCGGCGGACCTGGCGGCGGACCTGGGAGAGGTAGCGCAGGTAGTCGCGGCGCTCGCCGCGCAGCTGGCGCTTGCGGTCGCTGGCGCCGCGGATCAGCTGGGTGACCAGCATGCCGACGGCGGACAGGCCCATCATGCCCATCGCCACGTACGTCAGCGGCCCGCCGTTGGACTGCGGGTTGAGGAAGATCATCACCATCGAGAGCGAGCTCAGCGCCATCGGCGCCATGGCGATCACGTTGGACATGCCGCTCTGCTGCTCCGGGAGCACCGGCGGCTCCTGCAACTGCAGCTCGCCCTCCGGCATCGCCGGCCCGGGGCGCCGGGGCGGACGATCGACCAGGACCACGCTCAACGGGGCTCTCCTCTCGCGGCGCCGCCGCCGGCGCCGGTCGCCGCGGGCCCGACGGCTCGGGCCGCACCGCACTCGGGCCTACGGCCCGCGGCACCCCGGCGGTTCACCGCGCCCGCGGCGGCGGGTGAACCGCGCACCGGGTGCGGGCCGTACCTGTGTGACGGGAGAACCGGCAGGCCGATTCCACGGAGGACGCGACAGGTGAGCACCAGCACGGCGGCGACAGGACTGGTACGGCTGAGGTTCCGCGCCCCCGGCACCGCCTTCGAACTCGCGCTGCCCGGCGACGTGGTCCTCGCCGACCTGCTGCCGGCCGTCCTCGGCTACGCCGGGCCGGACGTCGCGGAGAGCGGCACCGAGCACTCCGGCTGGGTCCTCCAGCGGCTGGGGGCCGCGCCCCTCGACGAGGAGCGGACCCTGGAGGAGCTCGGGCTGACCGACGGCGAGGAACTGTTCCTGCGCCCGGGCCGCGAGGCGCTGCCCGAGGTGCACTTCGACGACCTGGTCGACGGCGTGCGCACCGGCACCGCCGCCCGCGGCGACTCCTGGCGGCCCGCCGCCACCCCCCGCCTCGCCCTCGTCCTCGCCCTCGCCCCCCCGGCCCGCG
>NZ_BAAAKJ010000444.1:2963-6131 GCF_039527695.1 Kitasatospora putterlickiae | reverse complement strand
CCGGGACGGCGCCCGGCGGTGCGCCGGCGGGGTTGGCCGCTCCGCCGGCCGCGCCGGCAGGGGCAGGGGCAGGGGCAGGGGCAGGGGCAGGACCCTCGCCCTCGTAGTCGCCGGGGGCCTCGGATGCGACCGGCCGGGGCGCCAGCGGGCGGCCGTCCTGGCCGACCGCGCCGTCGACCGCCAGGCCTTCGGCCCTCGCCACGGCGGTGTGCCGGCCGGGCACGGCCTCTCCGGAGGCGGTGCAGTCCAGCGGACGGCCGAGTTCCAGCAGTCCGTCAGCGGACTGTCCTGTGCAACTGACCGGCCCCACCCCGGGGAGGTGGTCCACCACGGTGACCGCGCTGATCGGCGAGTCTCCGACGGCGTCCACCCGGTACCGCAGCCGGACGTCGCCGCCAACCACCATCGGCAGCGCCCGTCGACCGGACGCCGCCCGTCCATCGAGGAAAGGAGCGACACCACCGAAGGATTGAGTGGAGATCAGGTTTCGCCGTGCGGCCCGGTCGGCGCGGGCCACCACTCCGGAGCCGGTCGGGACGCCGACCCGGGTCAGGGTGATCCCGGCGACCAGCCCCTGATAGCCGGCCTCCGCGGTCGCGACGGCCTTCGGCAGGCCCTTCGGGGCGGTGGCCTCGGCCCGGACCCCGGTCCGCTGCCGCCCGCTCCGGGCCGGCAGGGTGGTCGAGCACTCGACCACGCCCAGCGGTGGCAGGGCGAAGGGCTGTCCGTTTCCGCAGACCACCGCCGCCCCGGAGACCTGGGCGTCCGTGACGGTCGTGACGGTGAGCGGGTACTCGGCCAGGTTCGTCAACCGGTAGACGCGGAGCAGCTGTTCATCGGCGCGGACCCGGACGTCGACACCGGTCGCACCGTTGGTGCGGACCTCCAGCCGGACCGCCCCCCTGGCCTCACCGCCCGCCGGGTGGACGGCCGGGGCCCGGGGGGCGTCGGCCAGCCCGGCCGGGGCGGGGATGAGGAGAAGAGAAGGAAGGACGGCGAGGAGGAGGGTCAGGCGAGCGGCGACACGGCGGGACGGACGGAGCGGGGAACGACTCGGCGGCGACACTGACCCAACGATCACCGTGTCATTCTTCGCCGCACCCGCACGGCGGAGCGGGGCGGCGCCGCGCGCCGTCGGCGTGGATGACACGGATGGCCCACACCGGCGCGGGGCCGGATACCGGACCAGCCGTCAGGGGATCACGATCACCGGGCGGTTGGCCCGGCGGGCGAGACGGCCGGAGACCGAACCGAAGATCTTGCCGAGCAGGCCGTGCGTCGTGCCGACCACGATCGCGTCGGCGGCGAACTCGCGGCCGACCTCCTCGATCTCGTGACAGATGTCGCCGCCCCGTTCGACCAGGATCCAGGGCACCCCGGCGAGGAAGTCCGCGCAGGCGAGCTCCAGGCCGAGCACCTCGGTGCGGTGGTCGGGGAGATCGACGAAGACCGGCGGTTCGCAGCCCGCCCAGACGGTGGCGGGCAGGCGGTTGGCGACGTGCACGATCACCAGTCCGCACTGGGAGCGGCGGGCCATGCCCACCGCGTAGGCGAGGGCTCGCTCACTGGACAGCGAGCCGTCGAAGCCCACCACCACGCCGTGCTGGAAGGCGGGGTCACAGGCCTTGGCGGGCGCCTCGCGGACCGCCGGCTCGCCCGTCACGCCGGGCGGGCCGGAGGTGCTCGGGCGCTCGGCACCCGGTCCCGGCCGGCCCGTCACCGGGGGCTCCGGGGCATCGGACCGCCGGTCCCGCCGCTGGCGGGAGCCCGATCCGGGGCGTCCCCGGCGCGCGAGGTGGCGAAGGGGGCGGGTGAAGCCACCGCCCCGGGCGTCCGCGCCCGGTTCCACCGGTCGGGAGGACTCAGAACCAGCCATGGCACAAGGCTCTTCGAAGGAGGTGGGCCGACAGGAGAGGACAACGCTGCCCGGGCGGCAGGCCCGCAGACGGGAAGACGTCGGTCTGTGCCGAGCACCACCGTGGGTGACCTGTTCCTTTCAGAGTACGACGGGCCGGACACGCAGCCCAGCCGCGCGGCCTCGGGGGCGCGTTCTTCCCGCGAACGAGGGATGCGCGCGCCGGACGCGATGCGCCCCCGGGCGGGCGCGGGGCGCCCCTCCGGCGAAGGAGGTTCTCTGGAGCTTGACTGAGCGGGCCGGGCGGCGCAACAGGCGCCGGGGACACCGTAACCGGACTGTCATGGATCGATGACGATCCGTTGCGGTCGGTCACCGGGTAGTGAAACGAGGGGTGCGGCGGGCCGTGGGCGGCGGGTGTGACACCGGTGCGGCGCCCGTTTCAGCCAAGGGGCACCGGTTCGGGACGCCGTCTGGCATTTGCCAGGTGCATAGGCGCGGCCGCTGGCACCATGCTCGGCATGCCCCTGCTCCTGCTCGACCTCGACAACACGCTGCTCCCCAGGGACGCCGCATTCCGGGCCTGGGCTCAGGACTTTCTGACCGAACGGGCGCTGCCGCCCGGCGACGTCGCCTGGCTCGTCACCATCGACGGCGGCGGCTACGTACCGCGCAGCACCGTACTGTCCGCCGCCCGTCGCCGCTACGGCCTCGACGAGTCGCTCGACCGGCTGCTCACCCACTACCGGCACGGCATCAACTCCTACATCCACTGCCCGGCCCGCAACATCGACGCGCTGCGGGCGGCGCGCGCCGCCGGGTGGACGCTCGGCATCGTCAGCAACGGCAACACCGGTCCCCAGCTGGAGAAGATCCGGCGCACCGGCCTCGGGCCGATGGTCGACGGCTGGGTGATCTCCGAGGAGGCCGACTGCGTCAAGCCGGACCCGCTGATCTTCGAGATCGCCGCGCAGCGGTGCGGCATCCGGCCCACCGGGGACTGGGCCACGCACACCTGGATGATCGGCGACCACGCCCCCGCGGACATCGCCGGCGCCGAGCTGGCGGGGCTGCGGAGCGTCTGGCTGCACCACGGCCGCCCGTGGGCCGAGCCCGCCTACCGGCCGACGCTCAAGGCGGCCGGTCTGCCGGAGGCCGTCGGACAGGTGCTGGCCGCTCGCGGTGCGCCGGCGTCCTGCCCGGAGACGCTGGCGGGATTCGTCGGCGGTGTCGCGGTCGCGCGCGCGGCGGGTGGCGCGCGCGCCCGCGAGCGCGGGTTCGCCGCGCTCCGGGCGGCGGCCGCCCCGGCGGTG
>NZ_BAAAKJ010000444.1:1356-2871 GCF_039527695.1 Kitasatospora putterlickiae | reverse complement strand
GGTCGCCGGGCCGGGCGCGAGCGTGGCGTAGTCCGCACCGGGGGCGGAGCGCCGGGTGACGGCGTGGAGCGGCGCGGGCGACAGCGCGTCGCCCCGGCTGTCCGCCCCTGACGATCGGCGTGCCTCCCCAACCGTGCACGCCGCGGGCGGTGCTTCACCCGGTTCGGGGGCCGGGCAGGCTGTCCGAAACGGGTTCGGCGGGTTTGCCGGGGACGCCGCCGCCCTCTCCGCACTGCCCGCTCCGCACCGGCCGGACCGCCCGGGCCCGCGTCGGCCCGGCCCGCGTCGACCAGGTGGCACGGACCCCACCGGAGAACTCCCCCGGAGGCGGCCGGACAGCGACCGGACAATAGCCGGTCGGAGCCCGCAGCGGCCGGGCGAGCGGCTCACCCGCCGTCAGCAGGGCGACGGCACAGGAACGTCGGAGCGCGATGGCCGGCCGGTCGGCCCAGATCGGGGCCGTTCGCCGCGCAACCCTTTGACCGCGATCGGCGTCGTCAGTTCCGTTGCCCGGCCCGTTGGTTCGCGCCCCGTGCGGGTTCGCGGCACGTCGGGCAGCCGCCCGGGGCGGCCGGGCCGGCGGCCCCCGATGTCGTCATTGGCCAGTTCGGGCCGGCCGGGGATCTCCGTCGGCGAAGGTCGACATACGACCGCCGACCACCGTTTCCCGGCTCCGGCGCTGGCCGGATGAAGCCTGGGAGGCGCACGCCAAGCAGCCGTGCGCCCCTCCCGTGCACCGCCTATTTTCGGTCAATCTCGCGCGGCTCCCCCACCCTTGGGCATATCCGCAGCCCAGGCGCACCGGCCGGGCGCGTCGGAGCCGGACGGCCCAGGACCAGTCCCGCGACAACCAGCCACCGTTGCACCGACCCTCTTCCCAGAAGGGTCGACGGGTGCCACGCTTCGTGATCGAATGCATCACGCCAAATTGCCATGTCGACATAGCGTCGGATGGTGAACTTGTCACAACGGCAACGGTCCACCCGATAGATTCGATCTTGGCCAGCAGTGCCGCACCACCACACCACACCACCGAGGGGGCTTGAGCGCCTTGAGCAGGGTGAGCAGGAGCGACGCGGGTCCTGACAGCGGCCAGGCCGCGGCCGGCAGCGCGGGTCGTCCCGCGAGAGGCACCGCCTCCCAGGCCTCCACCGCCAACACCCGTCACTCCGGCACCGCCTCATACCCCTCCTACTCCCCCGTAGCCCCATCCGCCCCAGGAGGCCCGTCGGCCCCGGGCTTCCCGGCCGGCTCGGGCGCCCCCTCGGCCTCGGGTCAGCCGCCCTTCCCGGCCGCCGCGGAGTACGGCGGACGACCCGTCAGCCGACCGTCCGTCAGCCACCCGGGCGGGTACGGCGGCGGTCCGGAAGGCCGGGTCGGGGCGTCGGTTACCGGCCATTCCGGTGGCCACCCCGGCGGCCATTCCGGACCGGAGAACGGCTTCACGGCCTTCGCCGCCACCCCGTCCACCGCGTCCTACGCCCCGGGGGCTCCCGGCGGCGGCCTCGGGCCGGC
>NZ_BAAAKJ010000444.1:0-1207 GCF_039527695.1 Kitasatospora putterlickiae | reverse complement strand
CGTCCACGGCGGTTCCGCCGGACTCAACGGCTCCTCGACGCCCGCGATGGCCGCCGCGCCCCGCAAGCTCTCCGGCCGCCGACGCCGCGAGACCGTCGCCGTCCTGATCTTCGGCGGCGCGCCGATCTTCGAGAGCTCGATCCCGCTCTCGGTCTTCGGCGTCGACCGCCAGGACGCCGGGGTGCCGCGCTACCGCCTGCTGGTCTGCGCCGGCGAGGAGGGCCCGCTCGCCACCACCGGCGGCCTCACCCTCTCCGCCCCGTACGGGCTGGAGGCGCTGGCCCGGGCCGGCACGATCGTCGTCCCGGCCTGGCGCTCGATCTCGCAGCCGCCGCCGGTCGAAGCGATCACCGCGCTGCGCAAGGCGCACCACGAGGGCGCGCGGATCATCGGCCTGTGCACCGGCGCCTTCGTCCTCGCCGCCGCCGGCCTGCTGGACGGCCGCCCGGCGACCACGCACTGGATGTACGCGCCGACCCTGGCCAAGCGCTACCCGAGGGTGCACGTGGACCCGCGCGAGCTGTTCGTCGACGACGGCGACGTGCTCACCTCGGCCGGCACCGCCGCCGGGATCGACCTGTGCCTGCACGTGGTCCGCAGCGACCACGGCGCCGAGGCGGCCAACGCGCTCGCCCGCCGGCTGGTGGTGCCGAGCCGGCGCAGCGGCGGCGGACAGGCCCAGTACATCGATCAGTCTTTACCTGAGGAGATCGGCAACGACCCGCTCGCCGAGGTCGTCACCTGGGCCCTGGAGAACCTCAACCAGCAGTTCGACGTCGAGGTGCTGGCGGCCCGCGCCTACATGAGCCGGCGGACCTTCGACCGGCGCTTCCGCACGCTCACCGGCAGCGCCCCGCTGCAGTGGCTGATCACCCAGCGGGTGCTGCAGGCGCAGCGGCTGCTGGAGACCTCGGAGCTGTCGGTGGACGACGTCGCGCGCCGCTGCGGCTTCCGGTCGCCGGTGGCGCTGCGCGGGCACTTCCGCCGCCAGCTCGGGGTCTCGCCGGCCGCGTACCGGACGAGCTACCGGGCCCGGCGGCCCGGGGCGGGCGCTCCGGCGCAGGCCTCGGCAGGCGGCGACCCGCGGACGGCCGGAGCGATTCCGTCGCCGGCCTCGGCCGCCCCGATGGGCGGGTCGGCCCCGGGCCAGCACGGTGGGCACGGTGGACCGGCCGGGCACGGGCAGGCCGGCGCCCCGGGGTTCCCG
>NZ_BAAAKJ010000443.1:0-2052 GCF_039527695.1 Kitasatospora putterlickiae | reverse complement strand
CGGGCGCCGGGGACGGAGGAGAGCGGCGTCCAGTCGACGCGGAACAGGTGCTCGTAGTGACTGCCGCCGGCGGCCCGCAGCCGGGCGGGCGCGTCGAGCAGCACGTGCCGGGTGATCTTGCCGGAGGCGGTGCGCGGGATGCGCTCCGTCTCGTACAGCTCCTCGGGGACCTTGAAGTAGGAGAGCCGTTCCCGGCAGGCGGCCAGCAGGGCCTCCGGGTCGAGGCCGCCGGGGCCGGGTACCAGGAAGGCCACCGGCACCTCGCCGAGCACCTCGTGGGGCTTGCCGACGACGGCGACGTCCGCGACGCCGGGCACCCCGCGCAGCACCTCCTCGACCTCGGCCGGGTGGATGTTCTCGCCGCCGCGGATGATGAGTTCCTTGATCCGGCCGGTGATGGTGAAGTAGCCGGAGCCATCGCGCCGGGCGAGGTCGCCGGTGTGGTACCAGCCGCCGCGCAGCGCCTGCTCGGTGGCCTCGGGCTGGTTGTGGTAGCCGAGCATCACGCTCGGGCCGCGCACCCAGACCTCGCCCTCCTCGCCGTCGGCGACGTCCAGGCCGGTCTCGACGTCGACCAGGCGCACGCCCAGGCCGGGGACGGGCAGGCCGCAGGAGCCCTCGACGCGGGCGCCGGTGGGCCAGTTGACGGTGATCGAGCCGCAGGTCTCGGTGGAGCCGTAGGCGTCGATGAGCGGCGCGCCGAACGCCTCCTCGAAGGAGCGCCGCAGCGTGGCGGTGGTCATGGCGCCGCCGACCAGGCACATCCGCAGGGCCGGCGCGGTGAAGCCGTCCTCCCGGGCGGCGCGCACCAGTTGCTGGTACAGGGTGGGCACGCCGGCCAGGAAGGTCGCGGACTCCTCGCGGACGGCCTCCAGGACGTCCCGCGCGGCGAAGCCGTCGAGGATGCGGGCGGTGGCGCCGACGGCGGTGACGCTCAGCACGCAGGCGATGTGGGAGAGGCTGTGGAACAGCGGCAGCGGCCAGACCACCCGGTCCTCGGCGCTCAGGCCGGGCACCGGCACGTAGCAGGCGGCGACCGACCAGAGGCAGTTGCGCTGGGTGGACAGCACGCCCTTGGGCCGGCCGGTGGTGCCCGAGGTGTAGAGCATCCAGGCGGGGTCGTCGAGGCCGAGGTCGTCGCGCGCGGGGGTGGCGGGGTCGGTGCCGGCGAGCGTCTCGAAGGAGAGGGTGCCCGCCGGGACGGGGCCCCCGCCGGTGACGATCACCCTCAGGTCGGCCCGGCCACGGGCGAGGGCGCCCAGACCGGCGGCGCGGGCGGCGTCGGTGATGACGACGCGGGCGCCGCTGTCGTCCAGCAGATGGGCGAGTTCGGCTTCGGTGGCGTGCGGGTTGAGCGGGACGCCGATGGCCCCGGCGCGCAGGATGCCGAAGTAGGCCTCCACCACCTCGACGCTGTTGCCGAGCAGGATCGCGGCCCGGTCGCCGGGCTGGAGGCGCAGGTCGGAGAGGTGGCCGGCGATCCGGCCGGTGCGGGCGTGGAGCTCGGCGTAGGTCACGCCGCGGACGGCGTCGCGGAACGCGGTCTTGTCCGAGCTGTCGCGGGCGTGCTCGGCCAGCAGTTCGGGCAGCGGCCGGATCAGCTCGGTGCGCAACATGCCGTCACTTCCTTGGGTCGGGTCGGTCGGTTCGGTCGGATCGGTCGGATTGGTCGCCGGGCGGGCGCATTCCTTTTCCGCCGGACGGGGCCGGGCGGTGGCGGAACGGGATTTCCTTTTCCGGGCAGGATTTTCGCGGCACGGGGCCGGCGCATTGCCGGGCCGACTTTCCGGGGCGGCCGTATGCGAATTCCCGCCGGTCACAGTCTCGTGCGGAACGGGCTCCGGGCCGCCCCTATCCGACCCCCTATACGGGCCCTAATCGCTGCGGCGAGGCGGGACCGGGCGGGAGGCGGTGGCGCGGGGTGCGGTGCGGCGCGACGGCGGGGTGGGCCGGCGACCGCGGGCACGCGGACGTGCCTGGCCGTCGCGGTCCGTCCGCCGGCCCCGCCCCGCCCGTACCCCCGCGCCCCGTCGGGAACGGCAGCGCCCCGCC
>NZ_BAAAKJ010000442.1:1969-5245 GCF_039527695.1 Kitasatospora putterlickiae | reverse complement strand
GTCCGCCCGCGGTGATCAGCGGCAGGTCGAGCGCCGTCGCGGTGCGGGCGTCGTCCTCCTGGTCCGCGGCCGCCGGCGGGTCGATCGGCAGCACGGCGACGGTGATGTTGTCGTGGCCGCCCGCCGCGACGGCGAACTTCACCAGGTCCTGGGCGGCGGCCAGCGGCTCGGTGCGGGCGTCCGGCCGGACCCGGTACGCCAGGTCGGTGGCGGCCTCGGCGTAGTTCCACAGCCCGTCGGTGCAGACCAGCAGCACCCCGGGGTAGTGCGGGGTGAAGCCGATGACGTGCGGCACGACCTCCTCGGCGTCGGCGCCGAGCCAGCCGGTGATGGCGTGGGCGCGCGGGTCCGCGTACGCCTCGGCCTCGCCCATCAGCCCGGCCTCGACCATCCGGGCGGCCCAGGAGTCGTCCTGGGTGAGCCGGAACGGCACGGCGGCGGCCCGGTCGTCGGGGATCCAGTAGGCCCGGGTGTCGCCGACCCAGCCGATGGTGATCCGGCCGCCGGCCGCGATGGCGCTGACGTAGGTGCAGGCGGGCGCGTTGACGTCGGGCCGGCTCGGCCGGGTGCCGTCGGTGGCGAGCGCGGCCACCGCGCCGGCCGCGTCGGCGATCGCCCGGCGCATGGCGGTGGTCGGGTCGGTGCCCGCCTCCAGGGAGCTGAGCAGCGACTCGGAGGCGGCGTCGACCGCGGTCTCGGAGGCCTGGTCGGGCCGGTCGGAGGAGGAGACGCCGTCGCAGACCACGGCGACCACGACCGGCTCGCCGCCGGGCAGGGAGGTGGCGGCGACGGTGAAGGAGTCCTCGTTGCGGTGGTGGCGCACACCGCGGTCGCTGACCCCGGCGACGCCGGCCAGCGCCTTCTCCATGTGGTCCCGGGGGCGAGGCTGGGCGCCGCCGCAGGCCTCGCAGTAGCCGTCGGCGGTCACCTGGTGGAGTCCGCAGTGCGCGCAGGCGGCCGCGCTCGGGGTGCCCTGGCCGCCCGGGCCGCCATGGCCGCCGCGATGGCGGCCCGTCCCGACCTCTACCCCGCCCGCCGGTTCCGCCGGCCGGAGCACTACCTGCGCGGCTGGGACCGGGCCCGCCGCCTCTTCGCGGCCGACCGCGCCGCCCACCCCGGGCAGTACGTCGCCGCCGCGCTGCCCCGGCTGCCCTTCGCGGACGGCGCCTTCGCCCTCACCCTGAGCGGCTACCTGGTCTTCGCCTACCCCGAGCTGTTCGGGCCGGAGCGGCAGCTGGCCGCGCTGGCCGAACTGGTCCGGGTCACCGCCCCCGGCGGCGAGGTCCGGGTCCACCCGCTGTACGACGGCGAGGGCCGCCGCACCGCCGGCCTGGACGCCGTCCGCCGCGCGCTCGGCGAGCGCCGGACAGCCAGCGAGATCCGGGTGCTGCCGTCGGCCGACCGGGACGGGCGCGCCCGGCGGGTGCTCGTGCTGCACCGGGTGGGCCACCCCCGGTAATGGTCACTGAGCTGGTTCACTCCTATACTCGCCGCCATGACCGAGACGTTGATCAAGCCGGCCGCGGCCCAGGACGCCGACCGGCTCACCGCCCTGATCCAGGACTGCTCCGCCTACCGCGGCCGCTACGCGCCGATGATCGCCGGCTACCGGGTGACGCCCGAGTACCTGGCCCGGCACGAGGTCCACCTCGCCGTCCGCGCCGCCGACGACCGCCTGCTCGGCTTCTACGCGCTGATCACCGACCCCGCCGAACTCGACCTCATGTTCGTCGCCGACGAGGCCCAGGGCCTCGGGACCGGCCGCCGGCTGATCACCCACCTGCTCGACCGCGCCCGCGCCATCGGCGTCACCGGCGGCGTCCGGGTGGTCTCCCACCCGCCCGCCGAGGCCTTCTACCTGCGGATGGGCGCCGAGCGGGTCGGCACCTTCCCGGCCCGCCCGCCGATCGGCTGGGACCGGCCGGAGCTCCGCTTCACCGTCTAGGCCCGTCCGGCTAGGCCTTCTCCCCGGACGCCGGCTGCGGCTGTGCCGGCGGCTGCGCCGGCCCGCCCTGCTGCTGCGGCAGGAACACCGGCGCCTCCAGCCCCGACAGGATCTTCTCCGCCAGCCAGCTCCGGTCCGAGCCGAACGGGATCCCGTCCGGCGCCATCAGCCGCCCCGCCACGGTGTCCCGCAGCAGCCGGGCCTCCTCGGCCGGCAGCCGGGACATCAGCCCGCGCGCCGCCAGCAGCGCGTGGTACTGCTCGAACCCGGAGCGCGGGTGCTCGATCGCCTCCCGCACGCTCGCGAGGTCGGCCAGCGCGGGATCGCCCTGCATCAGGGCCAGCGCCTGGATCCGCCGGCCCTCCGAGCCGTCCGCGAACAGCTCCCGCACCTGGGAGGCCGTCAGCGCCGACCGCCGGGCCGTCGACCGCACCTCGGCCACCACCCGCTCCGGCCCGGCCGCGCGGTCCACCGGCAGCATCGAGCCGGGCAGGTCGTCCGCCTTCCCGGTGCTGGTGCCGATCAGGCCCAGGTGCTGCATCGCCCGCATCCGCAGGTCGTCCGCACCGACCTTGTCGCCCTTGCGGTCCCGGTCCTGCCCGGCCAGGAAGAGGTCCAGCGCCTGGTCCGCGTCGGAGAGCACCCGCGGCAGCGCCAGCCGGGTCAGCAGCCAGCCCGACAGGAACCCGAGCAGCAGGAAGTAGAGGACCAGTGCCGCCGCGAACGGCGCCGTGCCCGCGCCCCCGCCCAGGGCCGGGGCGAGCGTCGTGCCGAGCCGGTCGAGCCGCTCGCCGAGCGAGCCGAGCTGGGTCAGCCCGACGCCCAGCAGCACCTTGGTGAGCCAGTCGGAGACCTGCTCCAGATTGGTGTTCGGCGCGTACGAGCCGTGCGACCCGTCGTCCCCGGCACCGCCCGGGCCGCCGGAGCCGGCGCGGACCCGGGGCACCCCGAACAGGAACCCCAGCGCGCCGCCGACCAGTGTCGCCGCGCAGGCCACCACCAGTCCGCCGCCCAGCGCCTGCCAGGGGTGCGGGCGTCCCAGCGAGAACAGCGCCAGCCCCAGCAGCCCCGTGCCCAGCAGGGCCCCGGCCGCCGTCCGCCGGGCCGTCCGCATCGCCGCCGCGCCGCCGGCTCGTCCTGTCGTCGCCATCGCCCACCACCCCCAGTGCCCGCACCCCACCCCTGCGGAGCGCGCGCCGACTCTAGCGGGGATGCCCCCGACGCCGAGGGCGTGATGCCCCGCCGGGCCCGCGGACACACCCGGACGGACCTGCCCGAACCGCCAGGACCCGCCCAGGCCGCCAGGACCCGCCCGGACCTTCGCGACGGCC
>NZ_BAAAKJ010000442.1:0-1943 GCF_039527695.1 Kitasatospora putterlickiae | reverse complement strand
AAGGGCCGGGCGCCGAGGCACCGGGGATGGACCGGTGAGCCCGCGGGCCGGGTGACTGCTTGGGATTTCGCCTGCCGGAGGCCTATGGCCCCACCCTGCGCAGGCAGGGGCGGCTCTAGCGAGCAGCCACCTCACACATCCTGATGGAACTCAATTCAGGATCACCTCCTTTCAGTGTGCCGCCACCATAGGCAGCCCACCGGGCGGAGGGCAACGCATTAATTCGGGGCCGTTCCCGGCCGCCTCGCCGCCGGATCAGGCGCCGGTCGCCCCGGACTTGAACTTCGAGTAGTCGATGACCTGGTCGGCCGGCGGGGCCTGGACGGTCAGCGGCTTGTTGATCTCGGTGAAGTCCATCTGGCCGCCGTCCTTGCCGGCCTTCTCGACCCGCAGCGGGTACGGCGCGCCCTCGGTGGCGACGTGCAGGACGACCTCGTCGCCGCCGCTGTTCTTCGACTTCAGGCTGAAGCTCTTGGTGCCGTTGACGGTGCCGGCCGAGCCCTTGGTGAGGCCGGTGGACTTGCCGTCCTCCAGGAAGCTCTTGGTGAGGTCCTTGAGGTTGCAGGCGGTGGTGAGCTCCTTCATCTCCGGGTCGTCCTGGACGCCCGCGATGTAGCGGCCCTTGAGCAGCTCGGCGGCCTGGGCGCCCTCCGCGCCGCCACCGGCGACGGCGGTGATGAACTCGGCGTCGGGCTTCAGGTAGACCTGCTTGCCGTCGCCCAGCAGCTCGAACTTGCCCATCCCGGGCATGGTGATGGCGCCCTTGCACTGCCCCTTGGTGTCGACCGCGAGGTCGACCGTCATCTTCTCGGCGCCGTTGCCGATGGAGCCCGCGACCTTGGCCGACTCGGCGCCGGCCAGGGCGTCCTTGGCCTTCTGCTGGATCTCCTCGGCGCTGAGCTTGGCGGTGTCCAGCTTCGCCGCGGAGGGCTTGTCGTCACCGCAGGCGGTGGCCCCGGCCGCGAGGAGCAGACAGATCGCGGCGGTGCCGGCAAGGCGCTTCGACAGCATGAGTGTTTCCTAACCCGGCGCGACAGTGCGCGTCCGAACGGGTGACTTACCCGCTCAGTATGATCGAAGGATTATTTATCTGATCTTGACGCGCCGCGCCGTTACAGCTTCGTGGCAGGATCGTCGCGCAGCAGCAGCAGCAGCAGCAGCAGCAGCCGCAGCCGCCGGAGACGGCGGGCCGGACGAAGGCCCGGACATGACGAAGGCCCGGAGGGAGAATCCTCCGGGCCTTCGGCTACTGAGTAGCGGGGACAGGATTTGAACCTGCGACCTCTGGGTTATGAGCCCAGCGAGCTACCGAGCTGCTCCACCCCGCGTCGGTGAACACAACCATACGGGGAAGCCGCCCGAATGGGAAATCGGTTCCACATCCACCCCTCGGCCCACCCGCCCCACCGTCCCCCGCCGCCCCTTCACCGTTCTCGCGCGGGCCCCCGCGCGGTGTGCCGCCCGGCCCGCGACCGGGCCCAGGCGGCGAAGCAGACCAGCGCCGCGAAGCACGGCACCATCAGCACCGCGTACACCAGCAGGAAGCCGTGGGTGCCGAGGTCGGCGGCGGCGTTCCAGGTGCCGTGCAGGGCCATCGCCAGGACCAGCCCGGCCGGCGCCGCCAGCCGGGCCAGCCAGCGGCGCCCGGTGCTGAGGGTCAGCGCCAGGCCCAGCCCGGTCAGCGCGGTGAACAGCGGGTGGGCGAACGGCGAGAGCAGCCCGCGCAGGACGAAGGTCTGCACGGTGCTGTCGAAGTCGCGCAGGCTCGGCGGCTCGCCGAGGCCGATGCTGTCCAGCCGCTGCTGCTGGTCGTCCGTGAACGCCCGCCCCAGGTAGAGCGCGTTCTCGGTGAAGGCGAAGCCGCAGGCGGTGATCCCGCCGAGCACCACCCCGGCGGCCAGGTCGCGCGGCCGGCGCCCGCGCAGCCGCGGCCGGGTGACGGC
>NZ_BAAAKJ010000441.1:7903-15045 GCF_039527695.1 Kitasatospora putterlickiae | reverse complement strand
TCCGCCGGCTCCTCCGCCTCCTCGGCCACCTCGGCGGGCACCGGCTCGACCGGCGGCGGCGCGCCGACCGCGAGGTCGCCGCGGAAGGCGGGCACCACGTCCAGCAGGCTGGTCAGCGAGTCACGGGACTCGGCCGTCGCCTCGCGGGACTCCCGCACCTCGCGGGCCGACATGATCCGGTCCGCCGAGGGCCGGTCGATCATCGGACGCGGCGGCCGCTCCTGGGGGAGCCGGGCGATCCGCGGGATGAACGGGAAGACCGACTCCTCCTCGCGCTCGACCGTTTCACCGATCAGCGCGCGGGCCTCGTCGTCGTTCGGCTGGACCAGCCGCCGGGGCGGGTCGTACGTCCAGGACGCGCTGCGGCCCTCGCCGTCGGCCCGGTAGGAGAGGATGACCTCCCAGGTGCCGTCGTCGCGCCGCCAGGAGTCCCAGCGCTCGGTCTCCTTCTCCGCGCCGCGCAGCGCCAGCCGTTCGGCCACCGCCTCGCCCAGCTGCGGCCCGGGGGCCTCGCCGTGCCGGCGGATCGCGGTCTTGCGGGCCCGCTCGGCCATGAAGGCGCGCTCGGCCAGCACCGGACCCTCGAAGCGGCGGACCCGGTCGACGGAGATGCCGGCCGCCTGCGCGACCTCCTCAGCGGAGGCACCGGCTCGTATCCGCGCCTGGATGTCCCGGGGGCGGAGGTGGCTCTCGACCTCGATCTCGATCTGGCCGAGGCGCGGCCGGTCACCACGGATGGCGGCGCGCAGCCGCTCATCGATGGGAAGGGTGTACTCCGTGCTGTCGGCAGCCTTGAGCACCAGCCGTGTGCCGTCGTTGCTGACGGCCACAACCCGCAGTTCGGGCACGGTTACCTCCCGGGTGGTGCCTGCCGACGTCACCTGCGTCGCTGCTCCCGTACTGAGTGTGGCCTGCCCGCTCGCGACTGGCCACAACCTTGCTGAGTTCCCCGGCGTGTCGGGCTTACGCCCGTCCACGCCGCTGTGGCACGGTTGCCTTTTTGCCACGCCATCCGTCGACGTCGCGCCTGGGTGTCCCGGCCGTCCTCGCACGCGCAGTGAACGCGACGGTCCGGGACGGGCGTCGCCGTGCGTGCCTGCGCCATAGCTCTTCGTCAGACTGCCGGTTGATGGGCAGTCGACAAGTCGACCCGGGCCTCAGGCTTTACGAACAGTACTCCATTCGTGGCATCCAAAGGGGCGGCTCGCCGCTCAAGTCTCCCGCGATTCACGGGAATCTCAAGAGCACGCGACCCCAATGGCCGAGGATCGGCCGATGAACGGTGATCATCTTCACATATATCTCTCGCGAAGAACCGCATTTTCGACCCTTGTGTCCTTCTTTGTGCAAGATGGAGTGACTTGTTCGAAGGACAGTCGTACTGACGCGAGGGATGTTGATGCCGCAGGTGAAGCCCGACCAGGACGGAGCCGGGGAAGGTCGCAGGCGAATTGATCTGAGTGTGGCTCAGGTCGCCGCCAGCGCACTGGCGACCGTGGTGGGGGCGGTGCTCGCGTCCGAACTCGGGGTGTACGGCACCATTCTCGGCGCGGCGGTGGTGAGCATCGGCGCGACCACCGGAAGCGCGGTGTTCCAGCACCTCTTCAAGCGCACCGGGGAGCAGTTGCGCGGCGCCGTGGACCGGACCGCCGGGCCGGGGCAGGTGGTGAACGGGCTGCGGCAGGCGCCGGAGTCCGGTCCGGTGGCGGATCCGCCGCCGGCCTCCACGCAGTGGAGCGCGCCGCGGGTGGTCCGGGCGCGTCGCCGGTGGACCTGGAAGTCCTACACGGCGGTCTCGGCACTGGTCTTCACCCTGGCGATGGTGCCGATCCTCGCGTTCGAGCTGGCGACCGGGCAGCCGGTGTCGGCGACGGTCAAGGGCGAGTCGGGCACCGGCACCTCGATCGGCGGCCGGGTCGACCGGAAACCGACCGTCCCACCGGGTGACACGCCGTCCTCCGGACCCTCCTCGGTGCCCTCGGCGCCGGCCGGCGGGGACGGCGGCGCCTCCGGTCGGCCGAGCCCCGGCGCCCGTCCGGACACCGGGGGCGACGAACCGTCGGCCTCCCCGTCGGCCGGTTCCGGCGCGGGTGCGAGCACGGCGCCGTCCACGAAGCCCTCCGCGCGCCCCACCGGCGAGCCGTCCGCGCCCCCTGCGCCGTCCGGCTCCACCGGTCCCTCCGCGCCGGCCGGCGACGGGGCGGCCTCCGCGAAGCCGTCCGGCGGCGCGACCCCGAAGCCCCCGGCCCCGAGCACCCCCGTCGAGCCGGCCCCGCCCGCCCCGGCGGCCCCGAACGCTCCGGCCGGCACGGCGCCGGAGCGGCGGGGCTAGGGCTTGTCTGACAATTCGCGTCGCATCAGCGCGCGGCGGGAACTGTCAGACAAGCCCTAGGCCCCGAGCACCCGGCGAAGGTGGTCGTTGCCGAACCGGCGGTCCGGGTCCAGCTCGTCGCGCAGCGCGATGAAGTCCGCGAAGCGCGGATAGGCCCCGGCGAGGTACTCGGCGTCCCGGGTGTGCAGCTTGCCCCAGTGCGGGCGGCCGCCGTACCCGGTCATCAGCCGCTCGACCGCCGTGAAGTACCCCTGCTCGGGGGTGCCCCGGTAGAGGTGGACGGCGATGTAGGCGGTGTCCCGGCCGTGCGCGGTGGAGAGCCAGACCTCGTCGGCCGGGGCGAACCGCACCTCGACCGGGAAGCTGATCCGCCAGCCGGACCGCTCGACCATCGCCCGCAGTTCGCGCAGCACCTCGCCGGCCGCCGCGCGCGGCACCGCGTACTCCATCTCGGTGAAGCGCACCTTGCGGGGGCTGGTGAACACCTTGTACGCGGTGTCGGTGTAGCCGCGGTCCGACCAGGCCCGGGCGGCCAGCGCGGCGATGGCCGGCACCGAACCGGGGAAGCGCCGGCCGACCCGGCAGGCGCCCTCCCAGACGGTGTTGGAGAGGAAGTCGTCCTCCAGCCACGCCTTGAACCGGGGCAGCGGCGCGGCCGGGCCCTGGCTGCGGTTGTTCCGCTTGGTGGAGCAGCGGTCGGTGTGCGGGAACCAGTAGAACTCGAAGTGCTCGTTGACGGCGGTGAGCTCGTCCATCCGGTCCAGCACCTCGTCGAAGCGCATCGGCTGCTCGTGCGCGGTGAGCAGGAAGGACGGCTCGACGGCGAGGGTGAGCGCGGTGATCACGCCGAGCGCGCCGAGGCCGAGCCGGGCGGCCTCGAAGAGCCGCGGGTGCTCGGTGGGGGAGCAGCGCCGGACGCCGCCGTCGGCGAGCACGATCTCCAGGCCGCGGATCTGGGCGGCGAGCGAGCCGGAGTCCCGGCCGGTGCCGTGGGTGCCGGTGCTGGTGGCGCCGGCCACGGTCTGCGCCTCGATGTCGCCGAGGTTGGTGAGGGCGAGGCCGGCGGCGGCGAGCAGCCGGTTGAGCCGGTGCAGCGGCAGCCCGGCCTCGACGGTGACCGTGCCGTTCTCCCGGTCGATCTCCCGGACGGCGGTCAGCGCGTGCGGCCTGACCAGCACGCCGTTCCCGGCGGAGGCGATCGCGGTGAACGAGTGGCCGGCGCCGACCGCCTTGACGGTCCGGCCCTGGTCGGCGGCGCGCAGGATCTCCCTGGCCAGCTCCTCCGGCGTGCCGGGGGTGACCACCCGGGCGGGCGCGGCGCTCTGGTTGCCCGCCCAGTTGGTCCAGCGGGCGCGGGTCGCGGTCCTGGCCTGGGGCATTGCGGCGCCTCCTGCTCCGTGGCCGAACGGCGTCGGCTCACCTCGGTCCCTACCCGCGGGTAGGCCGCGGGTAGGGAGGAGGGTAGGTCAGGTCACCGGCCGAGGTCCACGGTTTCGGCCGACGGCACGGCCGCCTTCCCGGCGGCCAGCCCGGAGCGGAGCCGGCCGAGCCCGGCGAGCGCGGCCAGCACGCCGAAGAGCCCGGCGGCCACCGGCACCCAGTACCCGGCCGCCGCCCCGGCCGCGTCGACCACCAGGCCGCCGGCCGAGGAGCCGGCCGCGACGCCCATCGCCAGCCCGGTGATCGTCCAGGTCATGCCCTCGGTCAGCTGGGCGGCCGGCACCAGCCGCTCGACCAGGGCGGCCGCGGTGATCAGCGTGGGGGAGATCGCGACGCCCGCGATCAGCAGCGCGCCGCCGACCGCCACCAGGCCGCCGACCCCGTTCACCGACTCGGCGACCACCAGCAGCGGCACCATGCTGACGGCCATCAGCACCACCCCGCCGAGGAACCGCACGGCCATCGACCCGGTCAGCTTCAGCGTGCCGAAGACCACGCCGGCCAGGCAGGAGCCGAACGCCCACAGCGCGAGGATCGGACCGGAGGTGCCGGCGTGGCCCTGGGCCTTGGTGAACGCGACGGTCACCACCTCGACCGAACCGAAGATGGCCCCGGTGGACACGAAGGTCAGGATCAGCACCTGGAGGCCCCGGTTGAGGATCGCCGGGCGGCCGGTCTGCCGGGAGGCCGGATGGACCGGCGGCTCGGTGGTGCGCTGGGCGGCGAACAGCGCGACGCCCACCGCCAGGAAGATTCCGGAGAGCAGGACGCCCGCCTCCGGGAAGACCGAGGTGGCCAGCATCACCGAGAGGATCGGACCGACGATGAAGCAGACCTCGTCGACCACCGCCTCGAAGGAGTAGGCGCTGTGCAGCCTGGGCGCCTCGTCCCGGTACAGGTGCGCCCAGCGGGCCCGCACCATCGCCCCGGCGCTCGGCATCACGCCCATCCCGGCCGCGAACACGAAGAGCGTCCAGTCCGGCGCCTCGAACCGGGCGCACAGCAGCAGGCCGGCGGCGGCGAGCAGGGTGAGCGCGGCGGCCGGCCGGATGATCCGGCGCTGCCCGTGCCGGTCCACCAGCCGGGAGACCTGCGGTCCCAGGACCGCCGCGGACACCGCCATCGTCGCGGCGACCAGACTCGCCACCCCGAAGGTGCCGCGCAGCTCGGAGAGCATGGTGATGATGCCGATCCCGGTCATGGAGATCGGCAGCCGGGCTATGAACCCGGCGGAGGAGAAGGCCAGACTGCCGGGGGCGGCGAAGATCTGGCGGTAACTGGACAGCACGAGGGCTCCGCGGGGGTAAGGAACGTGGCTGGCAAAGACAGCTTACGAACCTTGGCAAACGGTATTTTTCCGGGCGTGCGCGGACAGCCCCGCCACCGGCCTCCCTGTGCACAGTGGCAGGATCGGTGCCATGTCCGACGCGCGCAACCCATCCGTCACCGGCGCCGCTCCGTACGACGCCCTGCTGCTGCTCTCCTTCGGCGGGCCCGAGGGCCCCGAGGACGTCGTCCCGTTCCTGGAGAACGTCACCCGCGGCCGCGGCATCCCGAAGGAGCGGCTCCAGGAGGTCGGCAAGCACTACTTCCTGTTCGGCGGCGTCAGCCCGATCAACGGCCAGAACCGCGAACTGCTGGCCGCGCTGCGCGAGGACTTCGCCGGGCACGGCCTCGACCTGCCGGTGTACTGGGGCAACCGCAACTGGGCGCCGTACCTGGTCGACACCCTGCGCGAGATCGCCGCCGACGGGCACCGCCGGATCGCCGTCCTGGCCACCAGCGCCTACGCCGGCTACTCCGGCTGCCGCCAGTACCGGGAGAACCTCGCCGACGCGCTGGCCGCGCTGGCCGCCGAGGGCCTGCCGCGGCCACGGGTCGACATGCTGCGGCACTTCTACAACCACCCCGGCTTCGTCGAGCCGATGATCGACGCCACCGTGGCCGCCCTGGGGCGGCTTCCCGAGGAGACCAGGGCCGGCGCCCGGCTGGCGTTCACCACCCACTCGATCCCGGACACCATGGCCGAGACCTCCGGGGCTCCCGACGACCCGGCCCGCGGCCGCCCCGGCGGCGCCTACGTCGCCCAGCACCTGGACGTGGCCCGGCTGGTCGCCGCCGCCGTCGCCGAGCGCACCGGGGTCGCCGACCGGCCCTGGGAGCTGGTCTACCAGAGCCGCAGCGGCGCCCCGCACGTCCCCTGGCTGGAGCCCGACATCTGCGACCACCTGGAGGCGCAGCACGCCGACGACGCCCCGGCCGTGGTGATGGTCCCGATCGGCTTCGTCTCCGACCACATGGAGGTCAAGTACGACCTGGACACCGAGGCGGTGGCCAAGGCCGCCGAGCTCGGCCTGCCGGTCGCCCGGGCCGCCACCGTCGGCGCCGACCCCCGGTTCACCGCCGCCGTCCGCGAACTCGTCCTGGAGCGGGCCGCCGCCGAGCGCGGCGAGCCGGTGACCCGCCGTGCCCTCGGCACGCTCGGCCCCAGCCACGACGTCTGCGCCGCGGCCTGCTGCCCCAACCCGCGCGCCCCCCGCCCGGCCGCCGCCGAGCGCTGACCCGTTCCGCCTCCGTTCAGCCTCCGTCCGCGTCCCGAGGAGAACCCCGTGCCCAGCCCCGCCGTGCCCGATCCCGCCCTGCTCGACGAACTGCTCGACGTCGCCCTGGACGCCGCCCGCCGGGCCGGCACCCTGCTGCTGGAGGGCCGGCCCGCCGATCTGGGCGTCGCCGGCACCAAGAGCAGCCCGGTCGACGTGGTGACCGAGATGGACCTGGCCTCCGAGAAGCTCGTCCTGGAACTGATCACCGCCCGCCGCCCCGAGGACGGCTACCTGGGCGAGGAGGGCGCCGAGCGGCCCGGCACCAGCGGGGTGCGCTGGATCGTCGACCCGCTCGACGGCACCGTCAACTACCTCTACGGACTGCCCGCCTGGGCGGTCAGCGTGGCCGCCGAGCTGGACGGGCGCGCGGTGGTCGGCGTCGTGTACGCCCCGGCGCGCGGCGAGCTGTTCCACGCCGTGCTCGGCCGCGGCGCCCAGCGGGACGGCGGCCCGCTCGCCGTCCGCCCGGCCCCGCCGTGGGGCCAGGCGCTGATCGGCACCGGCTTCGCCTACGTCCGCGAGGTGCGGGTCCGGCAGGCCGAGGTGGTGCTCGGGCTGATGCCCGAGGTGCGCGACATCCGCCGGGGCGGCGCCGCCGCCGTGGACCTCTGCGACGTCGCGGCCGGCCGGCTGGACGGCTACTACGAGCGCGGCCTCGCCCCCTGGGACCGGGCGGCCGGCTGCCTGATCGCGGCCGAGGCCGGCGCCCTGGTCGGCGGACGCCCCGGCCGCGGCGCGGACGGCGAGCTGACGGTGGCCGCCGCCCC
>NZ_BAAAKJ010000441.1:0-7875 GCF_039527695.1 Kitasatospora putterlickiae | reverse complement strand
CCCCGCCCTGAACGCCTGGGCGGACTGACGCGGGAAGGCCCGCCCCCGGCCGCGGCTGCGGTCGGGGACGGGCCTCCTCGGGCCGTTCGGGGCGACGAAGAGCCCTGACATACGGGGGATGCCAGGGCCTGGTGTTTCGTACGGCCCCCGCAGGGCCGCTGGTGCCGGAGAGCCGGCGACGGGTCGGGCTGGATCAGGCGGCGGTGCGGTGGCGCTCCAGCACCGTGTCCACGCCGTGCTCGGCGGCGAGACGACGCAGATCGTCCAGCTCGGACTGTTCCACCTCGGCGAGGAACTCGTCCCCGGCCTCGATCGCGCGGTGCAGGTCCTGCTCGGCGTTGGCGATGCGCTGCAGGATTCCGGCGGTGAAGGCGTCCATACGGGCCCCCTTACTGTGTCGGACGTGCACGGTCGTGCGCCCCCCGCCCCGGGGTGACGGTAGCCAGCGGAAGCGTCCGGTCCGGGTCGTGAAGATCGCCGGACGGGCGCGGAGACGGCCCTCGGCCGCTCCCGGTGACGCCCCAGCCCCAGGGCCGGCGCGGATGAACGCACGGCGGGTGGGTGCGATCGGCTCAGAAACCGGATCGCGGGTGTGCAGCTGTCCTCCCCGCCCCGGGGGCGGGGAAACCTCCGGGCCGAAGAAAAGCCCGAGAAAGTTGCCCGCGTCACAGTCCAACCGGACTGCTTCCGCCACGAACCCCGCCCGCGCGCGCCCGGCGCCGCCGGCCGGCGGACGTGCCCGCGGGGCAGCTTATCGCTGCCTTACCGCAGGACCAGGCAGGATGGAGGCAGCGTCGGAGCCGCGCGTCCGCTTCCGGGGCCGGCCTGAAGAAGGGACAACCACCGTGCGGGTTCTCGTCGTCGAGGACGAGCAGTTGCTCGCCGAGGCCGTGGCCACCGGTCTGCGCCGCGAGGCGATGGCCGTCGACGTGGTCTACGACGGGGAGGCCGCGCTCCAGCGCATCGCGGTCAACGACTACGACGTGGTCGTGCTCGACCGCGACCTGCCGCTGGTCCACGGTGACGACGTCTGCCGCAGTGTGGTCGACCAGGGCCTGGCCACCCGGGTGATCATGCTGACCGCCTCCGGCGACATCAGCGACCGGGTCGAGGGCCTGGAGATCGGAGCGGACGACTACCTTCCGAAGCCGTTCGCCTTCAGCGAACTCGTCGCCCGGGTCCGCGCCCTGGGCCGCCGCGCGACCGTCCCGCTGCCCCCCGTCCTGGAGCGGGCCGGCATCTCGCTCGACCCCGGCCGCCGCGAGGTCATCCGCGACGGCCGCCCGGTCCAGCTCGCCCCCAAGGAGTTCGCCGTCCTGGAGGTGCTGATGCGGGCCGGCGGCGCCGTCGTCTCCGCCGAGCAGCTGCTGGAGAAGGCCTGGGACGAGCACACCGACCCGTTCACCAACGTCGTGCGCGTCACCGTGATGACGCTGCGCCGCAAGCTCGGCGACCCGCCGGTGATCGTCACCGTGCCGGGCTCCGGCTACCGGGTCTGACCGGACCCCGCGGCTCCGACCGGAACCCGCGGGCCCGCCCGGATCCCAGCCCCCACCACGCGCCCGCCCCGGCGGACGCCCCGAGAGGACCATCATGACCACCCCGCCCCCGGCCGGCGGGCCCTCCGGCGCGCCCACCGGAGGGCGCGCCGTGCCCAACCGGCCCGTACCGCCCAAGCCGGCCCACCCGCCGCGCGCCCCCCGTCTGCACTCCTCGCACGACACCTACGTGCCCGGCGACGGCATGCTCGCCTGGCTGCCGTTCCGCCCCACCATCCGGATCCGGCTCACCCTGCTCTACGGCGGGATGTTCCTGATGGCCGGCGTGGTGCTGCTGCTGCTGATGTACGTCTTCATCCGGCAGGCGCTGCAGGACGTCGCGCCGCCGCCCTTCGACTTCGGCCCGAGGGGGGCCTGGGTGAACGGCGACTTGATGAGCACCGAGGCGTTCAACCAGTACCTGTCCAACAGCCACGCCGTGAAGTCCGACAGCGCGCTCAACACGCTGCTGCGCAAGTCGCTCACCATGCTGGTCTGCCTCGCCGTGATCGCCTTCGCGGCCGGCTACGCGATGGCCGGCCGGGTGCTGCGCCCGCTCGGCCGGATCACCCGCACCGCCCGCGAGGTGGCCTCCTCCGACCTGCACCGGCGGATCGAGCTGGACGGCCCGGACGACGAGCTGAAGGAGCTGGCCGACACCTTCGACGACATGCTGGAGCGCCTCGACCGCTCCTTCGACTCCCAGCGCCGCTTCGTCGCCAACGCCTCGCACGAGCTGCGCACCCCGCTGGCGATCAACCGCACCCTGCTGGAGGTCCAGCTCTCCGACCCGCAGGCCTCGCCCGACCTCCAGCAGCTCGGCAAGACCCTGCTGGCCACCAACGAGCGCAGCGAGCAGCTGGTCGAGGGCCTGCTGCTGCTCGCCCGCAGCGACAACGAGCTGACCGACCGCCGCCCGCTGGAGCTCTCCGAGGTGGCCACCCGGGCGCTGGAGCAGACCAGGGCGGAGGCCGCCAAGCGCGAGGTCGACCTGCGCGCCTCGCTGCACCCGGCGACGGTCTCCGGCAACGGCGTCCTGCTGGAGCGGATCGCCCTCAACCTGCTGCAGAACGCGGTCCGCTACAACTCCCCGGACGGCTGGGTGGAGATCACCACGGCCCCGGTGCCCGGCGGCGGCGAGCTGGTGGTCTCCAACACCGGTCCGGTGGTGCCCGGCTACGAGCTGGAGCACATCTTCGAGCCGTTCCGCCGGGTCAGGGGCGCCGACCGGACCCGCAGCGACAAGGGGGTCGGCCTCGGCCTGTCGATCGTCCGCTCGGTGGTCCGGGCGCACAACGGCACCATCGAGGCCACCCCGCGCGCCGGCGGCGGCCTCACCATGCGCGTGCGCATCCCGGGCGGGTGACGGGCCCAGGAACACGCCGGGCGCCCTTCCCCTCCGGGCAGTGCTCCCCGGGCCTCCGCGGCCCCGTCACGGCCCTTCTCGGGGCCGTGACGGGGCCGCTGCGCCGTCCGGGTGAGCCCGGTCCGTGCGCCGACCATTCCCAGCCGCCCCCGCCAGGCCTGTCAAGACGACATAAGGCCTGGCGGGGGCGGCTTGTCTTTTCCGGTCCGGGCAACTTACGGTGTCGTAACCTACGCGACCGTAAGTGCCGTCCGAACGGACTCCGGCGTACCCGTCCTACGCACTCGTCCCGAGCGTGCCCGTCCCCCAGGAGCCAGACCCGTGACCATCGCCCCCGTGCAGCGCAGCACCTCGCTCGGTTCGAGCGCCTGGACCGACACGCGGCTGATCCTGGCCCTTGAGGAGGTCGTCGAGAAGGAACTCGACCGGCACCTCAAGGTCGCCAAGGACTGGATGCCGCACGAGTTCGTCCCGTGGAGCCAGGGCCGTGACTTCGACGGCGTCCTGGGCGGCGAGGCCTGGGAGCTCGGGCAGTCCAAGGTGACCCCGCTCGGCCGCGTCTCGCTCGTGGTCAACCTGCTCACCGAGGACAACCTCCCCAGCTACCACCACGAGATCGCCACCATGTTCGGCCGTGAGGGCGCCTGGGGCGAGTGGGTCCACCGCTGGACCGCGGAGGAGGGCCGGCACGGCATAGCCATCCGCGACTACCTGCTCACCACCCGGGCCGTCGACCCGAACGAGCTGGAGCGGGCCCGGATGGCCCACATGGCGGACGGTTTCGCGTCCGACAACGCGCACAGCATGCTGCAGTCGGTCGCCTACGTGGCCTTCCAGGAGCTCGCCACCCGCATCGCGCACCGCAACACCGGCCACTTCGCCGGCTGCCCGCTCGCGGACCAGCTCCTCGCGAAGATCGCCAACGACGAGAACCTGCACATGGTCTTCTACCGGAACCTGCTGAAGGCCGCCCTGGAGATCGCCCCGGACCAGGCGATGCGCGCCGTCGCCGACGTGGTGACCAACTTCCGGATGCCCGGCCACGGCATCCCCGGCTTCGAGCGCGCGGCCGCCCAGATCGCCCTCGGCGGCGTCTACAACCTGCGCATTCACCACGACGACGTGCTCCAGCCGGTGCTGCGGCACCTGAAGATCATGGAGCTGGCCGACCTCGGCCCGGACGGCGCGCAGGCCCAGCAGGAGCTCGGTGTCTTCCTCGAAGGACTGGACACCCAGGCGACCAGGTTCGAGGAGCGCCAGGCGGCCCTGCTGGCCCGCCGGGCGGCCCGGAAGCAGGCGTAGCGGCTTGGGCGGATTTTCCACGGTTTGCCCGGGGCGGCGACTAACGTGAGCAAGCTCACACCGTGTCGCTCCGCGAGGTCGGATGACACCGGAGAGTGATCGCGTCGCCGACCCCTCCGATCGCCGTCCGTGAGTGGGACGGCGATCGGGGGCGGATCGGAGGATTGGCTCCCGGCCCTGGTGGGCAAGGGAATTGGCGAGCGCGTCCAGGACCTTCGCTTACGGAGCGTGTCCACCATTTGGTCGTTCGCGCGCCGTGGCGATGGCCCTGCGTGAGGCCCCGAACGCCCGAGTGGATCACCCCAACGGACCCCTGGCTGAGTGTCGATTGAGTAACGGGGCTTGAAGTAAGGCAAAATCTCCGCCTCGGGTCGGGCACAAGACCGACCCCCCATGCGTTACGTGCGCTGGAGATACCGCACACACCGCACAACCCGGAGGGGGAGAGCGAAAAATGGCTACCGACTACGACACCCCACGCAAGACCGATGACGAGCTCAACGAGGACAGCATCGAGGAGCTCAAGGCCCGCAGGAACGACAAGGGCGGCAGCTCGGTCGACGTCGACGAGTTCGAGGCCGCCGAGGGCATGGAGCTTCCCGGCGCGGACCTCTCGAACGAGGAGCTCTCCGTCCGGGTGCTGCCGCGGCAGGCCGACGAGTTCACCTGCATGAGCTGCTTCCTGGTCCACCACCGCAGCCAGCTGTACAGCGAGAAGAACGGCAACCCGATCTGCCGGGACTGCGGCGCCTGAGGACCAGGGCGGTCATGACTCGGGTTTCGCGGTGTCCGCGAGACCGGTGCGACGCCCCTTCCGGCCCCGGGCAGCGGGGCCGGACGGCAGCTCCGGCGTCCGTCACGACGGACGCACCAGTCATACGGTCGGATGGAAAGCGTTTCCCAGAGACGCGGAGGGACGGTACCGCCCAGGCGGTACCGTCCCTCTCCTTTTTGGTCGTCTTCGTCGTCGCCGGCGTCTGGGCCGGGCGGCCTCGCCCGCCCTCAGGCGCGGGCGTTGCGGCGGGCCTCGTCCAGGGCCTCCGCCAGCTTCATCGGCGAGCGGGTCGACAGATAGAGGTACGGCGTCGGGTCCGTCGGGTCGCTCACCTCGACCCGCAGCGCGGTCGGCACGTAGCTGCGCAGCAGCATGAAGGCCCGCGGGTCGGCCTTGGGCCCGCGCCAGGCGGCGGCGTCCGCCGGCCCGAGCGCCTGCGCGGCGCCGAGGGCGTCCACCGGGATCCGGGCCGGGCCGGCCACCAGCGAGCCCTGGACCACCCGGATCCGGGCCGAGCCGTAACTGCTGATCGCGGCGGCGCCGGCGGCGATGCCGACCACCAGCCCGACCAGCGCGCCCACCGCGCTGAAGCGCAGCAGGATCAGCGCGAGGGTGAGGCCGATCACGACCGGGAACAGCCACCAGGAGCGCGGCACGGTGAGGCGTTCGTCGTACATGCCCTCCATTGTGGGCGCCGTGACGCCGGCGGCCGGACGCAACCCCCGTCCCGGGCGCGGCTACCGATCGGTAGGGTGGGGCGCCGTGACCGGTTCGACAGCCCCCACCGCGCCCGCCGCCCCCACGACCCCCACCACGCCGCCGCCGGAGGCCGTCCTCCCGCCGCGCGCCCCCGAGGCCCCCGCCCCCGGCACCCGGCTCGGCTCCCACTACGAGCACTGCTTCGGCTGCGGCCCGGGGCACCCCGGTGGCCTGCGGATCGACGCGGTGGCCGGCGAGGGGCTCGACGTCACCGCCGAGTTCACCGTCCGCCCGGAGCACCAGGGCGGCCCCGGCCTGGCCCACGGCGGACTGCTCACCACCGCCATGGACGAGATCCTGGGCACGCTCAACTGGCTGCTCCACGCCCCCGCCGTCACCGGCCGGCTGGAGACCGACTTCCTCTCCCCGGTGCCGGTCGGCTCCACCCTGCACCTGAGCGCCCGGGTCACCGGCGTGCACGGCCGGAAGGTCTACAGTGCCGCCGAGGCGCGGATCGGCGGGCCCGAGGGACCGGTCGCGGTGCGAGCGCAGGCGCTCTTCATCCAGGTGAAGCTGGAACACTTCACCAAGCACGGTCGTCCCGAGGACATCGAGAAGGTCCTCGACGACCCCGACCTGATGAAGCGCGCCCGAGCCTTTGAGGTGAACCCTTGAGCACCACCCCCCGCGAGCCCCTCGACGTCCTGATCCGGCGGATCGACCCCGGGCTGCCGCTGCCCGCGTACGCGCAGCCCGGCGACGCGGGCGCCGACCTGCGGACCACCGTCGACGCCGAACTGGCCCCCGGCGAGCGGGCCGTGCTGCCCACCGGGATCGCCATCGCGTTGCCCGACGGCTACGCGGCGTTCGTCCACCCGCGTTCCGGGCTCGCAGCTCGTTGCGGAGTTGCTCTGGTGAACGCCCCAGGGACGGTCGATGCCGGGTACCGTGGAGAGATCAAGGTGATCGTCGTCAATCTGGACCCGCGCGAGGGCGTCAGCTTCCGCCGAGGGGACCGGATCGCCCAGCTGGTGATCCAGCAGGTCGAGAAGGCCCGCTTCCACGAGGTGGAGGAGCTGCCGGGGTCGGCACGCGCCGAGGGCGGGTTCGGGTCGACCGGCGGCCACGCCGCGGTCTAGGCTGCCCGCGGCCTCGCAGGAAGCCGAGCAGGTATTCGCATCGGTCTTGGACCGGGAAGGACAGTGACCGTGTTCCGTCGTCGCCAGAAGAGCGAGGACGCTGTCGAGCAGCTCGCCGACGACGCCATCAGCGCCGACGAGACGGCCGATGACGTCGAAGGTTCCGCCGAGAGCGAGAACGTGACCGAGCTGGACCCGGCGGACCGGGTCGGTCTGCCGCCGGCCCCGCGTCCGGACGGCCCGTGGGACCACTCCGAGCTGGAGAACCCGGAAGAGGGCCGCGTGGACCTCGGGGGTCTGCTGGTTCCCGGTGTCGAGGGCATGGAACTCCGGGTGGAGGTGGCCGGCGACGCGATCGTGGCCGCCACCCTGGTCCTCGGCAACAGCGCCATCCAGCTGCAGGCCTTCGCGGCCCCCAAGTCGGAGGGCATCTGGGGCGAGGTCCGCGAGGAGATCGCCACCGGCATCACCTCGCAGGGCGGCATCGTCGAGGAGGAGGAGGGCCCGCTGGGCTGGCACCTCCGCGCCCAGGTCCCGGTGCAGCTGCCGGACGGCACGCAGGGCGTGCAGCTGGTGCGGTTCGTCGGCTGCGACGGCCCGCGCTGGTTCCTCCGCGGCGTGATCTCCGGCCAGGCCGCCGTCCAGCCCGAGGTGGGCGGGATCCTGGAGCAGGTCTTCCGGCAGACCGTCGTCGTCCGTGGTGAGACCCCGATGGCGCCCCGCGACCCGATCGTGCTGAAGCTTCCCGAGGACGCGCAGATGGTCGCCGACGGCGGCGGCGCCGTCGCGGCCACCGGCGAGGGCGAGAACCGCTTCGGCAGCACCGCGCTCGACCCGTTCGCCCGCGGCCCGGAGATCACCGAGGTCCGCTGAGCACCCTGTTTGAGCTCGTCGATCGCCCCCGCCCGGACCCAGGGCGGGGGCGATTTGCATGTGACGGCCCGGTCCCCGTACAGTTCCGGAGTCGCCGCGAGAGAGCGGGGACAAGCGGAAAGCGAAGTCCGATGAATGAAACTCCGGAAAACGGAGCGGAAAACATCTGATAAGCTGGAAACA
>NZ_BAAAKJ010000440.1:12380-13183 GCF_039527695.1 Kitasatospora putterlickiae | reverse complement strand
GGAACCCAAACCCGGCCAGCACAGGAAGTCGGGGCAGCCGACTTTCCACTCCAGCCCGCGCGAGAAGGCGGCGCCAGCGGTGGAATCCCGGGTAGCGCGGGGAGTCCGGGTAGCCGGCCTTCTGGTCTGGCCCGGTGGGTGTTAGGGGTGTGGGGGCCAGGGGGTGGCGGTGCGGTGGGGTTGGAGGGTGTCGAGGGTTTGGCGGAGGCGGCGGACGGCCGGGTGGTGGGGGCCCTCGCGGCGTTCGCGGTCGAAGAGGAGCTGGAGCAGCCACGACCAGGCCGCCTCCGTCTCGCCGAGGGCGGCCAGCTGGACGCCGATCCGCTCGCGGAGGTCCAGCAGCCTCTCCGGTTCGGTCTCCGGCCAGACGGCGAGCAGGGCCTGGTACTCGGCGAGCGCCTCCGCGCCGTGCCCGAGCTGTTCGAGGCACTCGGCGATCCGGTACCGGGGTTCCATGGCCCGCCGCCCGTGCGGTCCGCCGTCGGCGGTGGCCGCGAGCAGCCGGTACTCCGCCAGGGCCTCCTGGTGGCGCCGCTCCTGGAGCAGCGTGCGGGCGTAGATGGTCCGGACGGTGCGGACCATCGCCGCCCCGTCGCCGAGCTCGGACCGGCCGCGCGCCAGCAGCCGGGCGGCGAGGTCGAGCACCTCGGCGCGCCGGCCCGCGTCGACCAGGTCGGAGAGCCGGGCACAGGCCGCCGTGAAGTCCTCCGTGGTGGCGGGCACCGCGGCCGGCGCCGCGACCGGCGCGACGGCCGGCAGGAACGGGGGCGGCTCGGCCCGCACCGGCGTCACCGGGGCGCTGG
>NZ_BAAAKJ010000440.1:0-12360 GCF_039527695.1 Kitasatospora putterlickiae | reverse complement strand
GCCCGCCGGGCGAGGCTGTGGCTGGAGCGGATGCCGGTACGGCCGAGCCGGGTCGGGCAGCGGGCCGAACCGGGGCTGCGGCACCGGAACGGCGGCGGGCAGCAGCGGCAGCAACCGCCCGTACACCTCCTGGGCGTCGGCCGGGCGGTCCTGCGGCCGCTTGGCGAGCAGGTCGAGGACCAGCCGCTCCAGCGGCGCCGGCACTTCGGGGCGCAGGTCGCGCAGCGGCACCGGCGGGTCGTCGACGTGCCGGCGCAGCAGTCCCAGGGCGGTGGGGGCGCGGAACGGCCCCTCGCCGGTCAGCATCTCGTGCAACAGGCAGCCGAGCGCGTACAGGTCGCTGCGCGGGTCGACGGCGGCGGAGAGCGCCTGCTCCGGCGCCATGTACGTGGGGCTGCCGATCGGCACGCCGGTGAGCGTGAGGCGGGTGGCCGCGGGGTCGATCGCGGTGGCGATGCCGAGGTCGAGCAGGACGGTCCGGCCGTCCTCACGGACCATCACATTGCTGGGCTTGAGGTCACGGTGGACGACCGGCACGGCGTGCACGGCGGCCAGCGCGGCGCAGAGCTGGGCGGCCACCGAGACCGCGCGCTCGATCGGGAACGGCGCGTCCTCGGCGATGAGGTCGGCCAGGCTGACGCCGGGCACGCGCTGCATGACGAGGTACAGCTCGCCGCCGTCCTCGCCCGCGTCGAAGACGGTGACCAGGCCGGGGTGGTCGAGCGCGGCGGTGGTGCGGCACTCGCGCAGGAAGCGGTGGCGCAGTTCGTCGCCGGGCCCGAGGTGTGCGGCGGTGGCGGGGCCGGCGCCGGTGGCGGCGAGCAGGTGGTCGGTGCGCAGCAGCTTGACCGCGACCGGCCGGGCGAGCCGTTCGTCGCGGCCGGCCCAGACCTGGCCCATGCCGCCGTGGCCGATCTTCTCGGTGAGGTGGTAGCGGCCGCCGATCACCCGGGCGAAGGTCACGGGCGGTCCTCGCGGGCCTGCCGGCGCAGCAGTTCGCCGAGTTCGCGCAGCTCGTCGGAGGTGGCGGGGCCGGCGACTCCGGGGCCGGTGGGTCCGGGGCCGGTGGGTCCGGGGCCGGCGACTCCGCTTCCCGTGGCGCGCACGGGCGGATGGGAGATGGCCGACGGGTGGGAGTCGACGGCCGGGTACGGCTGGGCGGCCCGCGGGTAGGGGGCGGCGGTCCCGTACGGCTGGGGGTACGGCTGGGCCTGCGGGTACGGCTGGACCGGGGCGCCCCCCCCCCGGCGGTGCGTAGGAGCCGCTCTGAGCGGGCTTCCGCGCCGGCCGGCCCGAGGACCAGACCACCTGGCGGTCCAGCAGCAGGAAGTGCACCGGCGGGGTGAACCACAGCAGCACCATCATCGTGGTGCCGATCGCGTCGGCGAGCGGGGCGTCGCCCTTGGGGTAGCTGCCGGCGATCCCCATGCAGATGAAGAAGGTGAGGAAGAGCCCGGCGTAGACGACCGCGCCCAGGATGTCGTACGCCCGGCGGCGGCGGACCGCCAGCAGCAGCGAGGGGACCATGCCGAGCAGCCCGAAGGAGAGCAGCGGCGCGAGGACCACCAGGACCCGGCCGAGCACGCCGTACGGTCCGGGCTGCCGCCCGGGGCCCTGCGGGGGGACGGCCATGGTCGGGGCGTAGGCCTGCGGACCGGTGCCGGGTATGCCGCCGGTGGGCGCGCCACCGGGCGGTGGGCCGAACTGCCCGGGGTACTGCCCTGACATGCGCGCTCCTGAGCGGGTGAGGACGACGGCCGTCCCGATCACGGAACCGGCTCCGCACACCGTACCGCCCTCGCCCGTCACGCCGGAGTCCTTCTACCGCACCTGAATCACCCGCCCGCCGCGTGCGCACCACCGGCCCGTCGCCCCGGCCGCAGAGCAGGAAGTCGGCCGGGCCGACCTCCTGTGCGGGCGTCAGGGAGCGGGCGGGGGCTCGGCGGTGCCGGCGGCGAGGGCGTCGGTGGCGGCCTGGGTGAGGGTGCGGCCCAGGGCGGCGGCGCGTTGCAGGGTGGCGTCGAAGACGGCAATCCGGGCGAAGGCGGCGCCGAGGCGGCGCTGTTCGGTGATCGGCAGGCGCGGCAGCTCGACCCGGCGGATGTCCAGGCGGGTGGTGGTGGAGGCGTGGCTGGCGGCCCGGCGGGCGACGGCCGTGGAGCGCAGGTGGCCGGCCAGGAAGTCCGGGTCGAGGGCCGCCGGGTCGGGACGGAGCAGATGCAGCTGGCGGCCGAGGGCGGCGCCGGCGGGCGGGCCGTCCGGGCCGACGACCCGGGCGGTGCCACCGCCGAGGGCGGGGACGAGGACGTCACCGGGCCGGGTCAGCGGCAGGGCGTCGGCGCCGGTGGCGGACCGGTCGAGGACGGCGCCGGGTGCGCTGCCGGCGACCAGGTCCTGCTCGGTCAGGACGGGGGTGCCGGTCAGGCCGGTCTCGGCCGGCCGGGAGGGCGCGCCGGTGCCGGAGGAGTGCACCTCCAGCAGTCCGGAGCGGACCAGCTCGCCCAGCGTGACGACCGGGCCGCCACCGCCGGCGGGGCCGCCCCCGGGAGCGGTGCCCGCCGCGTCGATCGGCTCGGGCAGCAGCGCCCCGGGGTCGTCGAGCCCGGCCAGCAGTTCGGTCAGCCGGCCGCCGAGGTGGGAGAACCCGGCCGCGCCGCCGAGCGGGGCGGCCGGCGGGACGTGGCGGGCGGGTGAGAGGTCGGTCTCGTCGTCGAGCAGGTCGATCGCCGCCACGGTCCGGTGCCGGCCGGGGCGGTCCGGGGGCAGCGGCAGGCCCTCTCGGGCGGCGAGGTCGAAGGCGCGCCAGGCGTCCAGGACGGTGCGGCGCAGTTCGGGCCAGCGGACCCTGTCGCGGCCGCCCTCGGCGACCTCGGCGGAGCCGGGCGAGGCGGAGGCGGCGTCCAGCATCAGGACCTGGCGGAAGTCGTCGCCGGGGCGGGGGGCGCGCAGCACCCAGAGGTGGAGCGGCACGCCGTACGGCGGGGCGGCACCGGCCGGGAGCGCGACGACGGCCCGCAGCGCGCCGGAGCGCAGCAGTTCGGCCCGGACCCGGCGGCCGGCCCGGCGGGCGGCGACGGTCGGCGGGAGCAGCAGGGCGGCGAGCCCGCCGGGGCGGGTGTGGGCGAGGCAGTGCAGCACCCAGGCGAGTTCGGACTCCCCGCGCGGCGGGACGAGGCCGCCGGGCCAGCGCCGGTCGAACTGCAGCTCGTCGTGGCCCCAGTCCCGCTCGTTGTACGGGGGTTGGCAGAGCACGGCGTCGAAGGTGTGGCCGGTGTACGCGTCGGCGCGCAGGGCGTCGCCGGGGCGGAGGTCGACGGGCAGCGGGGCGGGGTCGGCGGCGGGCGCGTGCAGGGCGAGCCGGAGCCGGGTGAGCGCGGCGGTGACGGGGTCGGTGTCCTGACCGTAGCGGTCGGTGGTGGCGGGCAGGGCGAGCAGCAGCGCGCCGAGGCCGGCGGCGGGGTCGAGCACGGTGGCGGGGACGCCGGCGACGGCGGCGAGCAGGTCGGCGGCCTCCGGCGGGGTGGGGCTGAGCTGGCGGGTGTTGGCCTCGGCGTAGCGGGTGAGCAGCTGTTCGAAGGCGTCGGCCGGGCCGGCCGCGGCGGCGAGGTCGGCGAGCAGGCGGGCGAGGTCCAGTTCGGTGGAGCCGAGCAGGCCGGGCTGGCGCAGGCCGGCGGCGCCGTCGGGGCCCAGCACGGTGCGGGCGGTGTCGGCGAGGGCGCGCGGCAGGCCGGTGGCGAGCCTGGTGTCCGGCTGGTCGGCGAGCGCGGCCCAGCGCTCCGGCGTGCGGTGGTGCAGCAGGAGGACGGCCCCGGCCTGGACCAGGGGGACGGCCGGGTGGCCGGCCGGGTCGCGCAGGGTCTCGACGAGCCGCCAGACCCGTTCGAGCAGCGGCAGTTCGGCGATCTTGCCCTGGGTCCGGAGCCAGGACTCCACGTCGGTGAGCGCGAAGGTCGGGCTGCTGTCGGTGCCGCCGACCGGGCGGGGGAAGTCGGGGTGGCGGCGGCGCCAGTTGCTGACGGCGGCGCGGCCGACCCCGGCGAGGCGGGCGATCTCGGCGGCGGTCACCTCGGGACGGTCCGGCATGGGGCTCCTTCGGCGGCGATCGGCGGCGGCATCGAACGGTGTGACTACACAGCATAGCCAGCACCAGCCATCCAGCCGTTCACACGTGAACGGAGAGATTTCGCAAATGCCTGTTGACTCGATTCACAGCCTGTGGTGTGATCTCTCCCGTCGACAGCACGTCAGGTCGGCACCGGACCGAAGACCAGAAGACGTAGAAGACGTAGGAGACAGCCATGTCCGCCACCACCCGCCGCACCCGCCGCACCGCCGCTCTGCTGGCCGGCGCCGCGCTCGTCGTCCTCACCGCCACCGCCTGCGACTCGACCGGCGGCCCGTCCGTCTCCACCGAGGCCAAGCAGACCGCCGCCTCGGCCCCGGCGGCCGGCGACACCGCCGCCGCTGCCAAGCCCGCCGAGAACAAGCCCGCCGAGAGCAAGCCGGCCGAGGCGGCCAAGGCCCCGGCCAAGATCGGCGACACCATCGCCCTCAAGGGCACCCTGGAGAAGGGCAACACCGCCGACGTCACCGCCGTGAAGGTGGTCGACCCTGCGACGAGCACCAACGAGTACCTCACCGCGGCGGACGGCAAGCACTACGTCGCCGTGCAGTTCCAGATCAAGGCGACCGGCGCCAAGGCGTACAGCGAGGCGCCGTGGAGCAGCGCCAAGGTGGTCGACGACCAGGGCCAGGCGTACGGCCCGACGCTCGCCGAGACCAAGGCCGGCCCGTCCTTCCAGACCCCGACCAACATCGCCGCCGGCGAGACGGGCAAGGGCTTCGTGGTCTTCGAGGTCCCCGACGGCACCAAGCTCGACAAGGTCCAGTTCTCCCTGGACAACGGCTTCGCCGACCAGGTCGGCCAGTGGAAGATCGGCTGACGGAAGACCGGCCGACGGCCCTGTTCACACCCCCGGGCCCCGACACACCGCCCGCCCCGGCCCGCCCCGGCACGCCGCGGGCACCCCGGCACGCCCGCCCGCACCAACGACGACGGCGGCCTCGGGCTCACCGCCCGAGACCGCCGCACCCGGCAGGACCGGCTACTTCCTGGCCCCCGCCAGGTCGTCGAACATCGTCGACAGGAACTCCCGGCACCACGCCAGCAGCTCCCGCCCGACCAGCGGCTTGCCGCCGATCCGCCCGGTGGACGGCCGCGGCACCAGCAGCTGCTGGGTCGCCGCCTTCACCTGGCTGCGCGGGTAGAGCCGGTTCAGCCGCAGCTGCTGCGACTCCCGCAGCTCGACCGGCCCGAACCGCACGTTGGAGCCCTGCAGGGTGATGTCCGCGATGCCGCACCGCCGCGCGTACAGCCGCAGCGCCGCCACCAGCAGCAGGTTCTCCACCGGCTCGGGCAGCTTGCCGTAGCGGTCGACCAGCTCGTCCCGGACCTGGGTGATGTCCTCCTCCGAGTTGACCGCCGCGATCGAGCGGTAGGCCTGGAGCCGCAGCCGCTCCCCCGGCGCGTAGTCGTGCGGCACATGGGCGTCGACCGGCAGCTCGATCTTCACCTCCAGCGGCTCCTCCTCCGGCTCGCCGCCGCCCGCCAGCGACTCCCGGAACTCGGCCACCGCCTCGCCGACCATCCGCATGTAGAGGTCGAAGCCGACACCCGCGATGTGCCCGGACTGCTCGCCGCCGAGCAGGTTGCCGGCGCCGCGGATCTCCAGGTCCTTCATCGCCACGTACATGCCGGCGCCCATCTCGGTGTGCTGGGCGATGGTGGCCAGCCGCTCGTGCGCCGTCTCGGTCAGCGGCTTCTCCGGCGGGTACAACATGTACGCGTACCCGCGCTCGCGCCCGCGGCCCACCCGGCCGCGCAGCTGGTGCAGCTGGGAGAGGCCGAAGGTGTCCCCGCGCTCGACGATGAGCGTGTTGGCGTTGGAGATGTCGATGCCGGACTCCACGATCGTGGTCGACACCAGGACGTCGAACTCCTTCTCCCAGAAGTCGACGACCACCTTCTCCAGCTGGGTCTCGCCCATCTGCCCGTGCGCGGTGGCGATCCGCGCCTCGGGCACCAGGTCCTTCAGCCGGGCGGCCGCCTTGTCGATCGACTCCACCCGGTTGTGGATGTAGAACACCTGGCCCTCGCGCAGGAGCTCACGCCGGATCGCCGCCGAGATCTGCTTCTCGTCGTACGGTCCGACGAAGGTCAGCACCGGGTGCCGCTCCTCCGGCGGGGTGGTGATGGTGGACATCTCGCGGATCCCGGTGACGGCCATCTCCAGGGTGCGCGGGATCGGGGTGGCGGACATGGTGAGCACGTCCACATTGGCCCGCAGCTTCTTCAGCTGCTCCTTGTGCTCGACGCCGAACCGCTGCTCCTCGTCGACGATGACCAGCCCGAGGTCCTTGAAGCGGGTCTCCGAGGAGAACAGCCGGTGGGTGCCGATGACGACGTCCACCGAGCCCTCGAACAGCCCCTCCAGCACGGCCTTGGCCTCGCTGTCGGTCTGGAACCGGGACAGCGCCTTCACGGTCACCGGGAAGTTGGCGTACCGCTCGGCGAAGGTCGAGAAGTGCTGCTGCACCAGCAGCGTGGTCGGCACCAGCACCGCCACCTGCTTGCCGTCCTGCACCGCCTTGAAGGCCGCCCGCACCGCGATCTCGGTCTTGCCGTAGCCGACGTCGCCGCAGATCAGCCGGTCCATCGGGACGGACTTCTCCATGTCCGACTTGACCTCGGCGATGGTGGTCAGCTGGTCCGGCGTCTCCGCGTAGGGGAAGGCGTCCTCCAGCTCGCGCTGCCACGGGGTGTCCGGGCCGAAGGTGTGGCCGGGCGCGGCCATCCGGGCCGAGTACAGCTTGATCAGGTCGGCGGCGATCTCCTTGACCGCCTTCTTGGCGCGCTGCTTGGTCTTCGCCCAGTCCGCGCCGCCGAGCCGGTGCAGCGTCGGGGCCTCGCCGCCGACGTACTTGGTGACCTGGTCGAGCTGGTCGGTCGGCACGAACAGCCGGTCGCCGGGGTGGCCGCGCTTGGCCGGCGCGTACTCCAGCACCAGGTACTCGCGGGTGGCGCCCTGCACGGTGCGCTGCACCATCTCCACGTACCGGCCGACGCCGTGCGCCTCGTGCACCACGTAGTCGCCGGCCACCAGCGCCAGCGGGTCGATCGCGTTGCGGCGCCGGGACGGCATCCGCCGCATGTCCTTGGTGGAGGACTTCTGGCCGGACAGGTCGGTCTCGGTGACCACGGTCAGCTTGAGCGCCTCGTCGACGAAGCCGTGCTCGATCGAGCCGCAGGAGACGTACACGACGTCCCGGGTCGGCGCCTCGGCGAGGTCGGCGACGAGCCGGGCCGGGATGCCCTCGTTGCCGAGCACCTCGGCGAGCCGCGAGGCCGGGCCGTGCCCCTCGGTCACCATGACGACCCGCCAGTCGGCGGCCAGCCGCTCCTTGGCGTCGGCGATCGCCCGCGCGGTGTCGCCCCGGTACGCCTCGACCGCGTGCATGCCGAGGGTCAGCGTGTTGGCGTCGAACTCCAGCACCTCGCTCACCGAGGCGTCGCTGGTCGCGAACGGGCTGACCGACCACCACGGCAGGCCGATCTCCGCGGCGTGCTCGCGCACCTCGGCGAGCGAGCGCAGCGAGGCGGCCGAGACGTCGATCGCCTCCAGGTCGATCGGCCGGTCGCCGCCGGCCGCGGCCGCCACCCAGGAGGCGTGCAGGAACTCCTGGCTGGTCGCCACCAGGTCGGCGGCGCGGGTGCGGACCCGCTCGGGGTCGCAGACCACCGCGACCGAGCCGAGCGGCAGCACGTCCAGCAGCAGTTCCATGTCGTCGACCAGGACGGGCGCCAGCGACTCCATGCCCTCGACCGCGATGCCTTCGGCGATCTTGTCCAGGATCTCGGCCAGCCCCGGGTGCCCGGCGGACAGCTCGGCGGCCCGGGCCCGCACCTCGTCGGTCAGCAGCAGCTCGCGACAGGGCGGTGCCCACAGGCCGTGCTCGGCGATCTCCAGCGACCGCTGGTCGGCCACCTTGAAGTAGCGGATCTCCTCGACGTCGTCGCCCCAGAACTCCACCCGCAGCGGGTGCTCCTCGGTCGGCGGGAAGACGTCCAGGATGCCGCCGCGCACGGCGAACTCGCCCCGCTTCTCGACCAGTTCGACCCGGGAGTAGGCGGCCGCGGCGAGCCGCCGGGCGATCTCCTCCAGATCGTGCGACTCGCCCCGCTGGACGGCCACCGGCTCCAGCTCGGCCAGCCCCTTCACCTGCGGCTGGAGCACCGAGCGCACCGGCGCCACGATCACCTGCACCGGCCCGGTCGCCGGGTCTCCCCCGGCCTCCTGCTGGGAGGTGCCCCCGACGCTCGGGTGGACGATCCGGCGCAGCACCGCCAGCCGGCGCCCGACCGTGTCCGAGCGCGGCGAGAGCCGCTCGTGCGGCAGCGTCTCCCAGGCCGGGAACTCGGCGACCGCGTCCGGAGGCAGCAGCGAGCGGAGCGAGGCGGCGAGGTCCTCGGCCTCCCGGCCGGTGGCGGTGACGGCCAGCACCGGGCGGCCCCGCTCCCCGGCGGCCTGCCCGGCGAGCGCGCGGGCGATCGCGGCGATCGCGAACGGCCGGGCGGCGGGCGGCCCGACCAGGTCGAGGTGCCGGCGGCCACCGGCCGCGGCACCGGTGGCGGTCGCGGCCTCGATCGCCTCGGCGAGGGCCGCGTCCCGCGCGACGACATCGAGCAGTCCGGTCAGGCTCATCTGGAGTCTCTTCTTCGTCCCGTGGCTGGTGCTGCCCTGGGGGCCGGGGGCCGGTCCGGGCAACGCGAACGGCCCGGCACGCCGAGCGGCCGGGGGTCTCCAGCCTACGCCGCGAGGCTGACCCGCACCCGGCGCACGGCCGGGGGTGGGACGGGGTGCGATCCGGCGCGGACGAACCACCGGCCGCCCACCGCCGCCGCCACCACCGCACGGACTGTTTCCCTGCCGTCGCGATCCGCCACGAACTGGACATACTCCTGTCACTGCCCGTCCATGGAGATCGCGCACCATAGTGAACGTGCCCGCCGCACCCAACCGTGGGGGATGGCTGCGGGGGCACGGTCGCACACCCGATGGGGGTCGGGCGTGCGAGGCCGGGCGACCCTGGGTGGGGGCGCCCGCCCACGCGCCGGGAACCGTGGCGTCCTTTCCTGGAGGACGCCACGGGTCTCGGCCTCACTCTTCTCCCGGCCCGCCGCCGGCGCTCACGGGGCCCGCCGCCGGATCACCGACGGCCCGCCGCCGACCCCGTCCGGCGTTATCCCGGGAAAGCCCGCGCGGGCCGGTCCCGCTCCCTACCCTGATGTGAAGACCGTGTGGGGGACGCCCGGAGGGGCCAGGGGGCGTCGCGATGGAGGGGGTTCTTCGTCATGCGCGTTGTCATCGCAGGCCAGGGCTACGTGGGGCTGCCGCTCGCGGTCCGCGCGGCCGAGGTGGGGCACCGGGTGGTCGGCTACGACGTGGACGAGCGCCGGATCAAACGGCTGGCCGTCGGGGAGTCCTACGTCGAGGACATCCCGGCCGAGCGGCTGCGGCCGCTGCTGGAGAACGGGAGCTACCTGCCGTCCGCCGAGCCGTCCGACGTGGCCGGCTTCGACGTGGCGGTGATCACCGTGCCGACGCCGCTGCGCGACGGCGCGCCCGACCTGTCGTTCATCGAGGCCTCGGCCGCCCTGCTCGCCCAGCACCTGCGGCCGGGGGCGAGCGTGGTCCTGGAGTCGACCACCTACCCCGGCACCACCGAGGAACTGCTCGCGCCGCTGCTGGAGGCCGGGTCCGGGCTGACCGCCGGACGGGACTTCCACCTCGGCTACAGCCCCGAGCGGATCGACCCGGGCAACCCGACCTGGCGGCTGGAGAACACCCCGAAGGTGGTCTCCGGCATCGACCCGGCGTCGCTGGAGGCGGTCGAGGGCTTCTACGGCGGACTGGTCGAGCGGACCGTCCCGGTCTCCTCCTGCAAGGAGGCCGAGCTGACCAAGCTGCTGGAGAACACCTTCCGGCACGTGAACATCGCGCTGGTCAACGAGCTGGCGATGTTCGCGCACGACCTCGGCATCGACGTCTGGGAGGCCATCGACGCGGCCTCCACCAAGCCGTTCGGCTACCTGCGGTTCACCCCCGGGCCCGGGGTGGGCGGGCACTGCCTGCCGATCGACCCGTCCTACCTGTCCTGGCGGGTGGAGCGGGCGCTCGGCCAGTCGTTCCGCTTCGTCGAGCTGGCCAACGACGTCAACAGCCACATGCCCGACTACGTGGTCCGCCGGCTCGCCGAGGCGCTGAACGACCGGCAGCGCTCGGTCAAGGGCTCGCGGGTGCTGCTGCTCGGGCTGGCGTACAAGAAGAACACCGGCGACGCCCGGGAGACGCCGGCCGCCCGGGTCGCCGAGTTGCTGGTCCGGATGGGCGCCGAGGTCCGGGCCGCCGACCCGCACGTGGTGGTCGGGGTGCACGTGCCCGAGCCGGTGATCCCGGGCCAGCGGGCGGCCGAGCACGACCCGCACGGGGACCCGTTCGGCGCGGTCCTGCGGGTGGAGGCCGACCCGGAGGAGCTGGCGGCGGCGGACGCGGTGGTGCTGCTCGCCGACCACGACGACTTCGACTACGAGGCGGTCACCGCGCACGCCCGGTACGTGCTGGACTGCCGGCGCCGACTGGCCCGGGGAGCCGCGGTCGAGGTGCTCTGACCCGTCGGAGACGGTGCCGGGCGACCGCACCCGCCCGGCACCGCGGGTCAGCGGGCGTCCTCGCCCGCGCGGGCCCGCGGGGCCCGTCCGCCGGCGGCTACCAGCGGGAGAGGTTGATGTCGTACATCATCACCTGGTGGCCGACGTTGCCGTTGAAGTCGTACTGCTCCCAGTTGAAGACGGTCCACGAGCCCAGGCCGCTGAGGTACGTGACGACCTTGTTGTTCCCGGCGTCGATCCGGTCGACGTTGTAGACGCGCACGGCCATCCAGCCGTCGTTCGCGAAACAGAGCCGGCCGCTGTAGCCGTAGTTGTAGACCTTCGCGAAATCGGTGCGGTTTCCGCAGTCGACCCGGTTGACGGCCTCGGCATTCACCGTCGGCAGCAATGTGGCGGCCGCCGCGGTGAGCACGGCGAGTGCGCCGGTCCGGCGGCTCCGGGATTTTCCGGACGGATGCCCGGAAGAACGTTCCGAAAGATTTGTGCGGCGAATCATATGGACCCTCCGAAGGGGTAACGGCTGCGACTCCAGAGGCTGACATGACGATGCACGGCCGAACAGTTCTTTTCCGGCCAAGCCGAATCACCCGGACGCGCGGCGGGCCGCTCCGCACAGGCATGCGCTAGGGTCCGAACAGTCCTGCCGTTCCTGAGGATCGGAGCTTCCGATTGCCCCGCCCGACGCATTTCGGACGATTCACCACCGCCGCCGCTGCGGTCGTTTTATCGGCCTTTTTCACAGGCTGCGCCGGACCCTCCGGAGGGGGTTCCGCGGATTCCACCATGACGCCACCGGCGATCGACGTGGCGAAAGCCCCGGAATCCGGCCGGGCCGGAATGACCGGACTTCCGCTTTCCGCTTATCAGTCCGGCGACCAGGGTGCCGTGAAGGAGATTCAGGTGCGCAATGCGCTGGTCGTCTCCTGCATGCACCGGGCCGGTTACACCGGATTCAGCGGCGACGGCCTGCAGGAGGCACGGCCCCCGGACAACGCCACCGCCCTGCCGGCCGGGGCCTGGGGGTACCTCGGGGCGGAGATCGCGGGCGTCCAGGGGTTCCACCCGCCCAGGCGGACCGTTCCCGGGGCGGGCCCGGCCGCCGTAGCCGGCGAGGCCTACGACACCACCCGGGTCGACTGCGACCGGCAGGCCTCCGAACGGATCGGCTCGGCGCCGGGGCCGGGGGCCGACCTCATCGGGAGGCTCTTCGCGGATTCGCTGGACGCCACCGGGCGGGACCAGCGGGTCACGGAGGCGACCGCGCGGTGGGCCGACTGCATGGCCGCCGCGGGGTTCCAGGCCGACGACCCGGCGGCGCTCCTGGACCGCTTCCGCGCCGCGCCGGAGACCACCCCCGCCGAACTGGCCACCGCCCGGGCCGACGCCGACTGCACCACCCGCACCAACCTGGCCGGGATCTGGTTCACCGTCCTGGCCGGCTACCAGCGCCAGCAGATCGACCACAACGCCCAGGCGCTGAACGCCCACCGCGACGCCGTCCGTGCCCAGGACGCCAGGCTCACCCGGCTGCTCGCCGAGGGGGACGCCGGACCGACCCCGTGAGCCCGGCGGCGGCACGCCGGGGGCTCCGGGGAGGGCCGGGGAACGCGTCAGGCCCCGGGCGCCGCGGG
>NZ_BAAAKJ010000439.1:0-598 GCF_039527695.1 Kitasatospora putterlickiae | reverse complement strand
GACGGCCGCCGGGTCGCTGGCGGACAGGCCGGTGACGGCCGTGGCGAACGCGCCCCGGCGGTGGGCGATGCGGATGGCGCGCTCGTGCTCGCCGGCCCGCCACCAGAGGCGGACCACCAGGTCGGCGGAGAGGTCGCGGCCCTCGGCGAGCTCGGCGGCCTGGGCCCGGCGGCCGTGCCGGTCGAGCAGGGCGACGGCCTCGGCGGGCGCGTCGAGCAGGTCGGCCAGGACGAAGGCGGCTTCGTCGATCCGCCCCTGCCGCTCCAGCCGCTCGGCGGCGTGCCGGTAGAGCGCGCTGAGGTGCTGGTAGGCGGTGGGGCCGCTGAACGGGGTGACCGAGGCCGGGGCGCCGGCGCTCGGGGTGGCGCGCAGCGCGCCGGTGAAGCGCTTGGGCAGCGCGAGGGAGAGCCAGGTCCGCGCGGTCGTGCCGCCCCGCGGCTCGGCGGCGAGCGGGAGGGCGTCGCGCAGGGCGTCGTCCCAGCGGTGCTGTTCGAAGGCGCGGGTCAGCTCGCGCAGGTAGCGGGCGTGCCGTTCGTGGAGGAGGTGGGCGGCGGGCGCGTGCAGGGCGAGCCGGAGCCGGGTGAGCGCGGCGGTGACG
>NZ_BAAAKJ010000438.1:0-12185 GCF_039527695.1 Kitasatospora putterlickiae | reverse complement strand
GTCGCGGCCGGGTCGCCGGGGCGGCTCGGGGCGATCACCTGGCCGTCGTACTCGCCGCGGTCCGGCAGGGCCTGGGCGCCGTCCGAGGTGACCCGGGTGGCGCCGATGTACTCCTTGGTGTCGATCTTGTCGTAGCGGATCACCGCGCCGGTGTGCGGGGCGTCGATCATGTATCCGCCGCCCACGTAGATGCCGACGTGGTGGATGCTCCGCGGATCGGTCAGGTCGGTCGCCCAGAACACCAGGTCCCCCGGGCGCAACTGGTCGCGGGACGGGTGCGGCCCGGCGTACCACTGGTCGTTGGCGACCCGGGGCAGGAGGATGCCCACGCTCTCGAACGCGGCCTTGGTGAGTCCGGAGCAGTCGAACCGTCCGTTCTGCCACGCCTTGCCGTCGCCGCCCCACAGGTACGGGGTGCCGAGCTTGGTCTGGGCGAAGTAGATCGCGCCCGCCGACTGCGCCGAGACCTCGATCGGGGCGGCCGGGTCGGCCGGGGCGGCGAAGCTGCGGGCCGTCGCCAGGATGTTCCGCACGTACCCCTGGGTCTCCCGGTACGGCGGCACGCCCTGGTACTTCGCCACGGCGCCCGGCCCGGCGTTGTAGGCGGCCAGCATGTTGGACTGGCGGTCGCCCGGGACCTTGGCCACGTCCCTGGCCAGCGCGCAGTCGAAGGTGGCCGCCGAGGCGATGGCGTCCAGCGGGTCCCAGGGGTCCCGCCGGCCGTCGTTGTTGCCGTCGGTGCCGTACGACGCCCAGGTGCCCGGCATGAACTGCGCCAGCCCCTCCGCCCCGACGCCGGAACGGGCCTTCGGGTTGAAACCGCTTTCCTGGTACAACTGGGCCGCGAGCAACGGGGGGGAGAGGTCGGGGCAGAGCCGGCCCCACTGTTCGATCGGCCCTTGGTACGCGGCCGGAACGGTCCCCGGGGAGAGTCCCGCGGCATTCCCCTGCTGCTGTGGCGTCCCGCTCGCCGCATACGTCCCGACCACCACCAGACCGACGAAGCCGGCGAGCACAACTCCCGCGGCAGCGGCGGCCGTACCGCCTTTCCGGAGTACCATCAGCACCATCCCGACGAATCGTCAGTCGAAGTGTCCCGGAAGGCGTTGCTCACCGCAATCATCAGAGATACAAAGAGTGAGCGCTATCCTTCGTACGGTGGACATCCTCGCGTACGTGTCCGATGCCTCACGACCAATCCGCGAGAAGTAGCCAAGTCGACATCAGATCTGGCCAAGAATAGGTACCGACCCTTCGCGCGGGTGGGGTCTGGGCCCTTGAATTTGCCTGATCGGGCGGTGAGATGGAAATGAACCAGAGCAGCGTGCACAGCATCGCGATCGGCCACCTGGCCGAGGACCCACCAAAGAAGCCGAACATCGACACCATCATCGGCGGGATCGCCCCGGACTGGGGCCCGTTCGCGAGCCTCGGGTCGGAGGCCCGGGTGATGATCGAGGTCGTCATGGCCGTGGCCATCCTGGGCTGCCTCGGCATCGCCATCTGGGGCGCGGCCAAGCAGCGGATCGGCGCCACCGCGATGCGCGACAGCTTCGGCGCCGAACAGGGCAAGGGGCTGATCATCGCCGGGCTGACCGGCGTGTTCATCATTGGATCACTTGGCACTCTGTTCACCATTGTGTACGGCATGGCGATCTGACGATCAGGCAGATCGGACAGTTGGGGCGAATCCGGTGGTTCGGGCTCCTCGGACCACCGTGATGCGGTGGCGGACGGCGTGCCGCCCGTGCCCGCCGACCTGTCCGATCGTCTGACCGTCCGACCGTCTGTCCGGGCACCTCGTGAATGCTCGGAGTCCCGCCGGGAACCCATCCACCACCCCTTCCCTCCGCGCCCGTCCACGGCCGGAGGGGCCCCCGGAGCCGCCAGCCGGCTCCCCGCACCAGGAGGGCCGCCGTGCCGTTGTCCGACGACCAGCCGCACACCCGTACGCGGCTGCCGGTCGGCGAACAGCCCTTCACCCAGCCGGGCGCCCGTCAGGCGCGGCCGCTGCGAACCCTGCTGACGGTCGTGCTGGTCGTCGCGCTGCTCGTAGTGGCGATCTCGATCGCCAACCGGGGCAAGCCCGACCCCGCCGGCGGCAACGCCGGCCGCTCCGCCGACCGGACCGCCGCCCCCGCCGGCTCCGGCGCGGGCCCCGCCCCCAGCGGCGACCAGCCCGTCACCACCACCGTCAACGGCATCGCCTCCGGCTTCCCGCACACCGACCAGGGCGCCCAGTCCGCCGCCGCCAACTACGCGGTCGCCATCGGCTCCACCGACATGTTCCGCACCGACACCCGCCACACCATCGTCACCACCATCGCCGACCCCGCCGCCGCCCCGACCCTCCAGTCCCGCCTGGACCAGGGGTTCTCGCCGGAGACGACGGCCAGGTTCGGGGTGGACGCGCAGGGACGCGCGCCGAAGGGGATGACCTTTGTGAGCCGGACCGTCCCAGTGGGGACGAAGAGCAGCGCCTACACGGCCGAAAGCGCGAAGGTGGAGGTCTGGTGCACGGGCCTCTACGGGATCGCCGGCGAACGCTCGGTCCGTCCCGTCTCGGAGGAGTGGTTCACGCTCACCCTCAGCCTGCGATGGGTGGGCGAGGACTGGAAGCTCGCCGACTACAGCCGGGTGTCGGGTCCGGCACCGGTACCGCCGGACCAGCAGGCCGCGACCGCTGAGGAGATCACAGGTGCCGTCGAGGGTTTCGGAGGCTTCCGTTATGCGCGCTGATGGTGGCCGGGTGATGATTCCGCGTGCTCTGGCAAGGCTCTCCGGAGGAGTGGCCCTGGGCCTGCTGACAGTCGGTCTGACGGCGCGGCAGGCTTTCGCTGAACCCTCGCCCACGGTGACCCCGACCCCGACGCCCAGCACCCCCGCCTCGAACTGCCCGGGGATCCCCCTGCCCGGCAACGACGTCTACTGCGCCCCCGGTGGCGGCGGTGGGGCGTCGTTGCCCGGGAGTGGGACGGTGGGGACGGTGACGGATCCGTTGGGGTCGTTGGCGAAGGGGTGTGCGCAGGCGGCGGCGTGGGTGGTGCGGAAGTTGTCGGGGGCGATCGACGGGACGACGGAGGTGGACTTCACCAATGCGTCGTTCCTGCAGCAGTACGCGGTGGTGTTCGCCGCGTCGACGATCATCACGTTGGTGCTGTGGCTGCTCGCGGTGACCAAGCGGGCCGTGCGCGGGGCGCCGTTGGCGACGGCGATCTCGGAGGCGATCGGGTTCCTGTGGCTGACGGTGGTCGCGTCGGCGTTCACGCCGTTGATCCTGTACACGGTGGTGAGCGCGACCGACGGGTTGACCAAGGCGGTCGCGGTGGGGACGAAGTCGGACACCGGGACGTACCTGGGCGGGTTCGCGGACACCCTGGAGAAGGGTGACATCGGCGGTGGGCCGCTGATCCTGATCATCACCTCGCTGGTGGCCGTGCTGGCGGCGGCGGTGCTCTGGATCGAGCTGCTGATCCGGGCGGCGATGCTGTACGTGGGCGCGCTGCTGGGGACGGCGGTGTACGCGGGGCTGGTGGACAAGCAGTTGTGGAAGCACGTGCGCCGCTGGGCGGGGGTGATGGTGGCGGTGGACCTGGCGAAGCCGATCATCGTGATCATCCTCGGGCTGGCCGGTGCGGTGTCGGCCGGGGCGGGGGCGAGCGACGACTTCGCCCGGGTGCTGTCGGGGCTGGCGATCCTGTTCCTGTCGATCTTCGCGAGCGCCGCCGTGTACCGGTTCGTGCCGGGCTTCGGGGACGAGATCATGAGCATGCGCAGTGCCCGGGCGAGCGCGGTCTCGGCCGGATCGGCGATGATCAACGGGACCGCGAACTTCATGCGGCAGGGCATCAGCACGCACGGCGACCGCGGCCCGCAGCCGGGCGGCGGCGGGGGCGGCTCGGGTGCGGGGGGCGGCTCGGTGGCCCCGGGCATCGCCGCTCACGCGGGGCGTACGTCGGCGCCGTCGCAGGCCGGGCCGCCGGCCCAGGCCGCGGGTCCGATCCGCGACAGCAATCCAGCGAAGGGAGGGTGACGGGTAAGTGAGCAGCGAACCGCTCGGTCAGTACGGTGCCCAGTACGCCCAGCCGTACGTGCACCAGCGCCGTACCTACCTGATCGGCAAGGCCCGCCCGAACGCGCCGATCGGCCGGAACCGGGAGTCCGGGGAGATCGTGCTGATCATCTTCGGGGCCTTCCTCGGCATGGTCTGGGGCCTGATGATGCCGATCCTGCCGTTGCGCATCGCCGGCCTGGTGGGCCTGCCCGTGCTGGCGATCGCGGCGGTGTACGTGCCGTACCGGCGCCGGACGTTCTACAAGTGGGTGGAGATCAACCGCACCTACCGCCGGACGGTCCGCAGTGGCCGGGCGGTGTGGAAGTCGGACGCGATGGACGCCGGGACGCGGCTGGACGGCCGCGAGGTGGAGATCGGGCCGCCGCCCGGGGTGGGGCGGCTGCGCTGGCTGTCGGCGCCGTTCGGGCCGGACGAGGTCGGGGTGCTGATGCACCTGGAGCGGCGCACGGTGACGGCGGCGATCGAGATCGAGGGCCCGGGTGTCGGGCTGCGCGACTCGGAGGACCAGGAGGCGCTGGTCGACCGGTTCGGGACGCTGCTGAAGCACGTCGCGAACGGGGACGGCTTCGTGACCCGGCTGCAGATCCTGGCCCGCACCCTGCCGGCCGACCCGGACGCGCACGCCAAGGACGTGGAGCGGCGCGGCGACCCGGCCGCGCCGCGCTGGCTGCAGGACTCGTACGACCAGCTGCAGTCGATGGTGTCGACCTCGTCGGAGCAGCACCGGGCGTACCTGGTGGCGTGCATGCACTACACCCGGGACCTCGCGGCCGAGGCGCACGCGATGGGCCGCACCGCGACCGACCGGCGGGCCCGGGACGACGAGGGGCTGGCCGCGGTGATGGCCCGTGAGCTGACCGACATCTGCGCGCGGCTGGCGGAGGCGGACATCCGGGTGCGGCAGCCGCTGGGCCAGGCCCGGCTCTCCTCGCTGCTGCACTCGATGTACGACCCGGACCACCCGATCGACCACATCCAGGCGATGTCGAAGCGCAACGCCTGGCCGGCCGAGCTGGACGCCACCCATCCGCAGTACCTGGAGGCGAAGACCCGCGAGTCGGCGACCCGGGAGCCGTGGTGCCACGCCACCGCGTGGATCAAGGAGTGGCCGCTGACCCCGGTCGGCGTGAACTTCCTGGCGCCGCTGCTGGTGCACACCCCGGACGTGATCCGGACGGTGGCGGTGACGATGGACCTGGAGCCCACCGACGTCGCCATCGAGCGGATGCTCACCGAGAAGACCAACGACGAGGCGGAGGCCAGCCGCGCCGCCAAGATGAACCGCACCGTCGACCCGCGCGACCTGGCCCACAGCGGCCGGGTGGACCAGCGCGGTGACGACCTGGCGTCCGGCGCGGCCGGCGTCAACCTGGTCGGCTACATCACGGTCTCCTCGCGCAATCCCGACGCGCTGGCCCGGGACAAGCGGACGATCCGGGCCTCGGCGGGCAAGAGCTACCTGAAGCTGGAGTGGTGCGACCGCGAGCACCACCGCGCGTTCGTCAACACCCTGCCGTTCGCCACCGGTATCCGCCGCTGAGCGGGTCCCGGCCGAGCGACTGATCTGGAGGCCCCGTATGGCGATCGGCAACCTCACCGACGCGTTCACCAGCCTGATGTTCGGGAAGGTGGAGACCACCCGGCTGCCGGTGCGCACGTCCACCGGGCAGGCGCAGGCGGTGTACCTGCCGACCGCCGCGCCGGGGCTGGGCGACTCCGGGGTGATCATCGGCCGGGAGGTGTACAGCGGGAAGGGGTACGTCTACGACCCGTTCCAGCTGTACGGCCAGCAGCTGCCGGCCCCGCACTGGCTGGTGCTGGGGGAGTCCGGCAACGGCAAGTCGGCGCTGGAGAAGACGTACGTGCTGCGCCAGCTGCGGTTCCGGGACCGGCAGGTGGTGGTGCTGGACGCGCAGGGCGAGGACGGGGTCGGCGAGTGGAACCTGATCGCGAACGCGCTGGGCATAAAGTCGATCCGGCTGGACCCGATGGCGGCCCGGGACGGCGGGGTGAAGCTCAATCCGCTGGATCCGGCGATCACCCAGACCGGACAGCTGTCGCTGCTGCGCACCATCGTCGAGGTGGCGATGGGGCGCGGCCTGGAGGAGCGGGCGGGCTTCGCGCTGAAGGCCGCGCACGCGCACGTGGTGGCGACGGTCCAGGACCGCCAGCCGGTGCTGGACGACATCATCGACACCCTGCGCAACCCCGACCTGTCGTCGGTGGAGTCGCTGGGCGTGGCGGTGGACGAGGTGCAGTCCTGGGGCCTGGACGTCGCGCTGGTGCTGGACCGGCTGGTCGACGGTGACCTGCGGGGCATGTTCGACGGGTCGACCACCGAGGGCATCGACCTGGACGCGCCGCTGATCGTCTTCGACCTGTCGCACATCGACCGCAACTCGATCGCGATGCCGATCCTGATGGCGATCGTCGGGGTCTGGCTGGAGCACACCTGGATCAGGCCGGACCGCAAGAAGCGGATCTTCCTGGTCGAGGAGGCCTGGCACATCATCAACAGCCCGTTCGTGGCGCAGCTGTTCCAGCGGCTGCTGAAGTTCGGGCGCCGGCTGGGCCTGTCCTTCGTCGCGGTGGTGCACCACCTGTCGGACGTGGTGGACGGGGCGGCGGCCAAGGAGGCCTCGGCGATCCTCAAGATGGCCTCCACCCGGACCATCTACATGCAGAAGGCCGAGGAGGCGAGAGCCACCGGACGGGTGCTGGGCCTGCCGCGCTGGGCGGTGGAGATCATCCCCACGCTCTCGCCGGGCATCGCGGTCTGGGACGTCAACGGCAACGTCCAGGTGGTGAAGCACATCATCACCGAGGCGGAGCGTCCGCTGGTCTACACCGACCGTGCGATGACGGAGGACGCGGTGGCCGAACGGGTGCGTGCTGAGCGGCAGTTGGCGGCCGAGCCGGGCGTCTGAGGACGTCCGCCGGGCCGGCCGGGGCCGGGTCCCGCGGGCCGCGGGGGCGGGCGGGGCCGGGTCCCGCGGGCCGCGGGGGCGGGCGGGGCCGGTGGGGAAAGTCCGATGACGATTCGTCCGCAGGTAACCCTGTCGTTACGTCCCGGGGCCTGACAGCTACGCGCGTTGACCCTAGGCTGCACTCGCGCAACGACACTCGTCTCGCGCGCCCGGGCCTGTCCACAGCTGGGCGCTCTCACAGGTGCAGGGGACCTCCTACATGCTCTCCGTCACATTCCGACGGTCGGCGCTGGCCGTCGTCGCCGCGGCCGGCCTCGTCGGCACGGTGGCCGTGCCGTCCGCGGCCCAGGCCGCGACCGCCAAGAAGCCCAAGACCGTCAACCTCCAGTTGCTGGCCATCAACGACCTGCACGGCAACCTGGAGCCCCCGGCCGGCTCGTCCGGCACCATCCGGGAGATCGACCCGGCCACCGGCCAGCCGGTGAGCACCCCGGCCGGCGGCATCGAGTACCTCGCCACCGCGCTGCGCCAGGCCCGCGTTCCCGCGGACGACTCGATCACCGTCGCCGCCGGCGACCTGGTCGGCGCCTCCCCGCTGACCTCGGCGCTCTTTCACGACGAGCCCACCGTCGAGGCGCTGGACAAGCTGGGCCTGGACGTCAGCTCGGTCGGCAACCATGAGTTCGACGAGGGCTCCGCCGAGCTGCTCCGCCTCCAGAACGGCGGCTGCCACCCGACCGACGGCTGCTACGAGGAGGGGCGCAGGTTCGCGGGCGCCAACTTCAACTACCTGTCGGCGAACGTCACCAGCGAGAAGACCGGCAAGCCGGTGCTGGCCCCGTACTGGGTGACCAAGTCCCAGGGCGTCAAGGTCGGTTTCATCGGCGTCACCCTGGAGGGCACGCCGAACATCGTGACCGCCGAGGGCGTCAAGGGCCTCAAGTTCGCGGGCGAGGTCGCCACGATCAACAAGTACGCCGCCGAGCTGAAGGCCAAGGGCGTCAACTCGATCGTCGCGCTGATCCACGAGGGCGGCCTGCCGGCCAGCAGCACCTACAACTACGACTGCGGCGCGGCCGGTCAGGGCGTCTCCGGCCCGATCGTCGACATCGCCAAGCAGATCGACCCGGCCGTCGGCGCCATCGTCACCGGCCACACCCACAACGCGTACGCCTGCACCATCCCGGACCCGCAGGGCGTGCCGCGCTCGGTGACCAGCGCCGCCTCCTTCGGCCGGCTGTACACCGAGATCAACCTGAAGCTCGACAAGACCAGCGGCGCCATCGTGCGCCCGTCGGTCAAGGCCGAGAACCACATCGTGCGCCGGACGGTCGAGAAGGCCCCGGACATGACGGAGCTGATCAGCCGCTACTCCAAGCTTGCCGCCCCGATCGCCAACCGCCCGCTCGGCTACATCGCCTCGGACATCAACGGCCGCGGCAACAGCGACCCGGAGAAGCCGCTCGGCGACGTCATCGCCGACGCCCAGCAGGCCGGCCTCGCGCCTGCCGACAAGGGCGGCGCGCAGGTCGCCTTCATGAACCCCGGCGGCATCCGCTCCGACCTCGTCTACAGGGCGAGCGGCGCCGAGGGCGACGGCGTGGTGACCTACGGCGAGGCGTTCACCGTCCAGCCGTTCACCAACATGATGCAGGTCAAGACGCTGACCGGCACCCAGCTGGTCCAGCTGCTGCAGCAGCAGGTCAGCGGCTCCAACGAGGCCTCGCCGAAGATCCTCCAGCCGTCCAAGGGCCTCAACTACACCCTGGACATGCGCAACAAGGGCGCGGACCGGGTGGTCGTCGACTCGATCCGCCTCAACGGCGCGCCGATCGACCCGGCCGCCACGTACCGGGTCGCGGCCAACGAGTTCCTGGCCGGCGGCGGCGACGGCTTCCCGGCCTTCGCGGCCGGCACCGACAAGCTCGTCGGCGCGTCCGACCTGGACGTCTTCGCCGCCTACCTCGGCGCCAACAGCTCGGCCGCCGCGCCGCTGAAGGCTCCGGCGCAGGACCGGATCAAGGTCATCGCGGCGGGCACGACCACCGGCTGAACCGGGGGTCGCCGGCCGTGAGCCGATGAAGGGCGGGGCGCTGTCGGAGCGCCCCGCCCTTCGTGTCGGCCCTTCGTGTCGTCTAGGCCGGTGTGGGGCCGCCGGGCAGGCGGACGGTGGCGAGGGCGCCGGGGCCGCCGTCCCTGGCCGGGCCGAGCGCCACTTCGCCGCCGGCCTCGCGGACGCTCTGCGCGACGATCGACAAGCCCAGGCCGGAGCCCGGGAGCTGGCGTGAGGAGGGGGAGCGCCAGAAGCGGTCGAAGACGTACGGGAGCTCCTCCGGGGGGATGCCGGGGCCGTGGTCGCGGACGGTCAGCACACCGCCGCCGAGTCGGACCTCGATGGTGCCGCCGGGCGGGCTGTACTTCACCGCGTTGTCCAGCAGGTTGATCACCGCGCGCTCCAGGGCGGCGGCGTCGGCGTGCACGTACCAGGGCGCGGTGGCGGTCTCGAAGACCAGCCCCGGGCCGCGCAGCTTGGCGCGCTCCACGGCCCGGTCGGCGATCTCGTGCAGGGCGACCACGGCGAGCGTGCGGACCGGCTTGGGGGAGTCCGGCCGGGAGAGCTGGAGCAGGTCGCCGATCAGCACGGTGAGCTCCTGCATCTGGGCCTTCATGTTGCCGAGCAGCTTGCTGCGGGTGGCGGGCGGCAGCGGGCGGCCGGTGTCGTCGCTGCGGATCAGCAGGTCGACGTTGGTGCGCAGGGAGGTGAGCGGGGTGCGCAGCTCGTGCCCGGCGTCGGCGATCAGCCGGGTCTGCCGCTCGCGGGAGTTGGCGAGCGCGGTGCTCATGGAGTTGAACGAGGTGGAGAGCCGGGCGATCTCGTCCTCGCCCTGGACCGGGATGGTGGTGCCGACCTCCTCGGTGCGGGCGATGTGCTCGACGGCGTCGGTCAGCTGGTCGACGGGCTTGAGCGCGGACCGGGCGACCAGCCGTCCGGCGACGGCGGCGAGCGCGATGCCGCCGAGGGCGACGCCGCCGAGGAGGAAGGCGAGCTGGCGCAGGGACTCCTCCACGGGCTTGGTGGAGAGGGCGTTCATCACCACGACCCGCTGGCCGGATTCACGTTCGTAGTACCAGGCGAGCTTGACCATGGCGGGCGTGCCGTCGGTGTAGTTGCCCTCACGGGTCCGGGACTCGCCGGCTCTGAGGGTGAGGACGGCCCGGTCGCTCGGCTGGATCTCGATGGCCCGGCTCGCGTTGGTCCGCAGACACACGTTGGACCAGTCGGAGGTGACCATCTGGGAGTCGAAGCGGGGCGGGTCGGCGGCGACGGCCTGGGTGGCCGCCACGACGGCCAGCGCCTTCTGGGGCGTGTCGGCGCAGATCGGCTTGGTCGGCGGAGCCGGCTGGAGCGGGGGCGCTCCGGCGAGGTCCTGCTTGACCAGGTCGTACTGCTTCCGTTCCACGATGAACCAGCAGGCCAGCGCGGACAGCGCGACCGCCACCGCGACCGCCGCCGCCGTCAGGAAGGTGAGCCGGGTGCGCAGGGAGCGGGCGCGGTACCAGGTGGTGAGGCGGCCACGGCGCGGGACGCGCGGCGGGGTGAGCGGGGGTGGCGGGACGGTGGGGCTCACGCGGTGGTGCCGGTGGCGGGGCGGAGCGCGTAGCCGACTCCGCGGACGGTCTGGATGATCCGGGGCAGCCCGCCCTGCTCGGTCTTGCGGCGCAGGTACATCACGTACACGTCCAGCGAGTTGGACGAGGGCTCGAAGTCGAAGCCCCAGACCGCCTTGAGGATCTGTTCCCGGGTGAGCACCTGGCGGGGGTGGGCGAGGAACATCTCCAGCAGCATGAACTCGGTGCGGGTCAGCTCGACCGTCCGGCCGGCCCGGGTGACCTCGCGGGTGGCGGTGTTCATCCGCAGGTCGGCGAAGGCGAGGACGTCGGTCTCCTCCTCGACGGCGGCCGCCCGGGCGGCGGCCTCGGTGGCGAGCGCGTTGCGCCGCAGCAGGGCGCGCACCCGGGCGAGCAGCTCGTCGAGTTCGAAGGGCTTGGCGAGGTAGTCGTCGGCGCCGACGTCGAGGCCGGTGACCCGGTCGCCGACGGCGTCCCGGGCGGTGAGCATCAGCACCGGCACGGTGTCGCCGCGCGAGCGCATCCGGCGGACGGCGGTGAGGCCGTCCATCCGGGGCATCATGATGTCGAGCAGGACGAGGTCCGGCCGTTCGCGTTCGACGGATTCGAGCGCCTCGTAGCCGTCGGTGGCGGTGGCGACCTCGTAGCCCTCGAAGGCGAGGCTGCTCTCCAGGGCGTCCCTGAGCGCGGGTTCGTCGTCGACCACGAGGAGCCGGGCGGTGGTCTGCTGCCCGGGCTCGGCGGGGGTGCGGTCGTCGGCGGACGGGGTCATCGGTGGTTGCCCTTTCTGATGGCGGGAGGGCCTGCTCGGTCAATTGTCGGACGTGGTCAGACGTTCTGGCCGGACTGCAGCTTCGGCAGCACCTGCTTGATGTCGTCGATCGGGATGGCGAAGCCGAGGCCGACGCTGCCGGCTCCGGCGCCGCCGGCGGTGGCGCTGGACCCGCTCGGCGAGTACATGGCCGAGTTGATGCCGATGACCTCTCCTTCGGCGTTGATCAGCGGACCGCCGGAGTTGCCGGGGTTGAGCGCGGCGTCGGTCTGGAAGGCCTGGTAGGTGGCGCTCTCGCCGCCGCTCCGCGGGGCGGTGCCGGGCAGTCCGGGCAACTGGGGGAAGCCGAAGCCGCCGTTGCCGCTGGTGGTGTCCTCGTCGAGCTGGACGGTGACCTCGCGGTTCTCGGCGCTGATGATGCCGGAGGTGACGGTGCCGGTGAGGCCCTCGGGGTTGCCGATGGCCACGACGGGGTCGCCGACCGCGACGGCGGAGGAGTCGCCGAGGACGGCGGGGGTGAGGTCCTTGGCGCCGGTCGCGGTGATCACGGCGGTGTCCAGGCCCTTGTCGGTGCCGGTGAGGCCGGCCCGTGCGGTGGAGCCGTCGTGGAAGGTGACGGTGATCAGGCCGCCGTCGGCCGCGCCGGAGACCACGTGGTAGTTGGTGAGGATCTGGCCGCCCTCGCCGAGCACCACGCCGGTGCCGGTGGCGGTGCCGCTCGCGGTCCGCACGGTGATCTGGACGACGCTGGGCGAGACGGCGGCCGCGACGGCGGCGACGT